>JAFGDV010000037.1 GCA_016931955.1 Candidatus Altarchaeota archaeon
CCCTGTTGCTTGGGAGTCTCTGCCTGTGGATGATGTTTTATCGATTGGTTTGGTGAATGAGAGCCGTGTCCTTGATCCTGGTAAAGTATTGAGGTTCTTGGACATTATGGAGAATGAAACATGCACTGATACCCTCATTAATCCCTGCTATAATGCGTCTGATTCAGATACATTTGATATCACCAAGTATGAGTGTAATAAGCACTTTATGGGGGTCGGCGATTATGAGTTCTATTTCACGGTGACGGACTTGGATGATAATATACTGTCTCTGGGGGGCGTTAATTGTTCGACTGGAATCTCTCCCATGGACTATGACTATTTAACGAATATGAAGAGGTCTGCGGTGTTAGGTGACGATGTAGTAAAGATCTCATTTATGGTGTGGACGTAGAAGATGAAAAATAAAGGTTACGCTATCATGATTGATGCGTTGGTCGCGGTTGTTTTTTTGTTGATTATGGTAACCGCCGTCTTCACTGTTGAGCTGTCTAAGACGTCTAAGACCGAAGTAATGTCTTTTAAGGAGCTTCATTATGTCTCTGAGGATGTTCTTGATGTCTTGAACAAGAACGGCGTATTGGATGAGATTGCTACGTTGTGGGCGGCCAACTCGACGCCTGGCTCTGAGGAGATGGAGAATGCGTCGATGATAGCTAAAGACTACTTGGAGAAGACGCTTCCTCCACATGTTGGCTATAGGTTGATTATTGAGGAGGGTTTGAATTCTGTTGTGGTCAACAGCTCTGATGAGTCCCGTATTTCATGGAATGATTCCTCTACTTCTACTCATTCTACAAGGATCTTGGTCGGCTTTGGGAGTGGTCTGCCGACTTTCGCTCATATCTCGTCCGCTTCTTTGGATTCGTTGACGAGTAAGTCTGGCTCGGATTATGCCTACTTTGGCGGCTTCGTCGGTCAGGGTAATATCTCCCGCTTCATTGACCTGCCCTCTGACGCTAACATAACGAGGGTGTATTTGGAGCTTAACCCTGGGGAAGACTTTAAGCTGTACATAAATAACATCCAGTGCCCTGGGCCGGGGCCTGGGGGGATCTTTGACGGCATGGGCTTGGATCTGAGCGCCAGCAAATGGGATCTGACTTCTTGTAAGAACCTGTTTTCTGCTGGTCGGAATTGGGTTAGCATCAACTTCACCTCCACTAATGAGTATGATTTCGTCGGCGGCGGCTTTCTTAAGGTGGATTATATTACTGGTGAATGGGATAGGATTCCTGACTTCACCACCTACTGGTTTCCCGGCATCAAGGGTTTGATCAATGTCTACTCTGGATTCTATGTCCCTGGGAACCTGAATGATATTGAGGTCTACCTGCACTACTTCCATGATCTGCCTGACGTCAACACATATTTCACCATCGCCGATAAAACAATCTACGAATCTGATACATTGGGTGAAGTGAACGTTACACTCGATTGGCTTTACTTATCTAACAAATTTGGCGGTCCTGGGCTGCTCGTGTCTGCTCTCAGTAATAAGACGGTGCCTTTGAAGTGGGGCACTGACGAATTCGCCGTGATGGCCTCAGGTAAAGGAACAGCCGACGCAGTACTGATCACCGACGTGTCGGGGAGCATGTTTGCTTATGCCTGGAGTTGCGACGTTATCGCTTCATCGTCATGTGATTGTAGCCAGGCTAGTAATGGGAAATATTGTTTTGCTCCTTGCTGTAGGAAAAGAATCAACGTTGCTATGGATGTTGATAAGGAATTCGTCGAGCAGATACTGAATACGTCTGGGACCAGCGTGGGTCTGGTTTCGTATAACGACAAAGTGAGGTCTTCGCATTCGTTAAGCATAGACAAAGTATCGTTGTTTACTCAGATAGATGGTTATGATGATTTCCCAGATAGGGCCACATGTATTTCTTGTGGGATAAATCAGGCAACGGCTATTCTAAAGCCCGTGACGGTGGTTTCTTATAATTTTGTCTCTGAGGGGAGTGTTTGGCGTTATTCTGTTGATTACCCGATTGGTGAGCCTCCGCTTGATGCTGAAGGGGATCCTTGGACGAATATCACTTATAATGATTCAGACTGGAGTGAAGGCGATGCGATTCTTGGTTTTGAAAGCATCCCTTATGCTCCAAACGTCGACACTGATATAGGAAATAACTTGAATGTTCTCCGCCCTAATCTCTGGGATATAGCTGCTGACCTGCCTCAGCCAGTTGACTTCACTTCTGGATTGAATTCCTCAGGCAACACCTTCGGCCCGGATGCGGGAGACGACGGCTGGGACAATGAGACGGGAGTATATGGTGGCACGGGGACGAATGTTATCTTTACTAGTAATCAGTATCTAAGGGTAGACGCTTATGGGCGTACTGGAGGTGTTGGAAGAGCTGCTAGCGGAGCCTATGGAGTCCAGTTCAACATAACTCAGGCCATGCTTGATACTCTCCAAGGCGGCGGAACTGCAGAGTTTTCCTTCAGGTGGCGCGCTGACCAGGCAGGGCTTTCAGGAGGTGAATGGTACACCATACATGCTAGATTTGGTAATAGTAGCGTTATGAACGATTTTATCTTGTATGGTCCAGGTAATGGAGATAATCTGGCTTGGACTACTTGGAGCGTTGATGTTGGAAACCACATACAGGGTGTGGGATCGTATTATCTGGATTTTGGCGTCTATATAACCAGTTGTGGTAATAATTTAGACCATGTAGCGGTCGACTTCGACGACGTCGACTTGGTTATAACGAATGAGACTGGGAACTATTTCTTCCGCAAGGAGTTTAATGTGAGTAATGCGAAAAAGATCGTCAAGGCGAAACTGCATGTGCTCTCAGATGACCGAGCAGATGTGTACCTGAATGGCAGGCTCATAGACAGCGACTCGACAGAACATAATGCTGTATACTGGAACAGGGGCCCCATAGAGGTTAATAAGACATATTTCGTCACAGGGAACAACGTGTTAGCGGTTAAACTATACAACAACGACCCAATTGCTGCGAAATTCGACCTAAAACTCAACTACACAAACGACACAAAGAAAAAAGCCATGCTCGTGATGAGCGATGGAATAGCTAATACCCTACTTGACGGAACACGGATTTTGGTTGAGGGTTGTGATAAACCTGCTTCAGTGGAAGCAGTAAACAAGGCATGCGAAGCCCGACAATACGGCATTGACGTCTATTCGGTAGCATTCGGATCCGGCGCGGATCCGTGCACACTGAAGAAGATAGCGTGCTGGAATTGCAGCGCATGTGTCCCGACAGCCAACCCGAATAATCCTAACTGCTGGCTTTCAGGTGAAAGCTATACTACTTGTTCTCGTTTTTACAGTAGTAATGATGCGGATGAGCTTAAGAAGATCTATGGAGAGATCGCTAACAAGATAGCGAATGCCACCATTGAGTTGCAGATGATCAAAATAACCTTCGGCGAAGTCTCATTGGAGAACATACTCTACCCGGACTCGTACATAAAATACAGGGTAGGGGTTCCGCCGATGCTGAAGCCAGGAGAGACATTGATCAACCTGGAAAGCACGAGATTCGGTAACACGATAAGCACTGGATCATTCACTGTGCCCGCCAAGACAAGGCCGATAGAGGCGAAGGTCACATCATATTCAGGACCCTATTGGACCAAAAGCCTGAGGATCAATAGTTCAAGTACGTCAGGCTGGCATGAGGTCTACAACCTGACAGATGAATACGGCAACGACTACATAACATTAGGCGACCCCTACATGATAAACATCCCAGCAAGCGACGTAGGAGTTGGAGACAACTTAGTGGAGATAAAAACAGGCGCCAACAGCAGCCATGACGCCGGAGGCTCAGTAGATGACAAAGTTCTCTACTCCATAGCCATGAATACCTACACGGGCGTCGGAGAACCGAAGCCAAGCTCAGTCGGCTGCAACTGGACGGTGGAGTTCTTCGACGGAACAAATGCTACCCTGATGGCCCCCTACAACTACAATGGACTGAAAAGATGCAACTACACCAGCCACAACATCTCCTACGACAAAACAAGCTCCGTGGATGATGCAGTTTATCGGCTGTTCACCCAACTGGATGAAGACGGCGACCATATGTTAGACGTGAAATTCGACCCAAACAGTGTCATAGTAGACACGAGAACCATTGGGGGCATAAGGTCTCTGTGGGGTCCTATACGGGTTAAACTGGAGCTATGGACCTAAGAATGATACGAATAAAAAACAGGAGCGGGTATCTGTTCACGATATCGACGATAATCCTGATAATACCACTAGTGTATCTTATCTCCTATTATGGCGGCGTTCAAGAAACCCAGTTAGACGATACCTTGGGCAGGATAAGATGTGATGAACTCCACTACTACGTCGAAGATGTTAAAAGGGATATGGGGCGTGCAGTGGAGATATTCGGTAGGAGGGCGGCAAGTTACGCAATAGACAACGTCGTCAACTCATTTGAGGGTCTTGAGGATTACAAGTTTAATTGCACATCCCGGTGCGGAGTCGACTGCAGTGAGTTCTCCTTCGAAACAAACGGTTCAGAGGCCGCGATAGCCGAACTGATACTCTGCGGAACACTCCACGGCAGAAATGTGTCTGCCATGGTCAACCACACCCTCCCCCTCTGGATAGAAAAGATGAGGGAAGAAGGGGCGCGGATGAACTTCGAAGTCGATATCTCAGCTAAAGAGATCCACATAATCCCAATAGATGCCTGGAATTTCGCGGTCATGGTAGACAACAAAGTAAGCGTCAGAGACAGAAAAGGACTATGCTATTACACGGAAAACATAATCACAGTCCACTCCAACTCCTCGATCATAGGCCTACCAGACCCACAATACGTCCTAAATACGAAAGGAAACAGAAGACCAATACAAAACTGCACAAAATCCTCTTTTGGAGTTTTAGAGAATCTAGTAGGCTCTGCATCTGCGAGCGGTGAGGGAAGCGCTTCAGGTACTACATTCATCTACAGCAGCAATATAGGCAATGTTGCCCAATTGATAAACTACTGTAATACTAAGGACCCTGATGAATTAAGCCAAGAAATTTTTGTTATGGATATTGCAGGTGGAATAGTCTGCAACAGCCCTTTATGGCGGGCCTGTTTTAACGCAACCTCTCCAAGACACTTTGCAGCTGTGATAGACTATGGTCCAGCAAACACATGTGATATGTGTCCTGGGATGGTACCTCGTATCTGTGATACGGGCAGTCTTAATCTGCCTAATGGGGATTGTATTATGATAATAAGCAATGATACGTGTGTTCCTCCGATTCATGCGGTTGTTATGGGTCTGGATTTTGATTCACTCAACACGTCCTGTTATTATGTCAGCGACGTCAGCGGAAACTATGATGGGGATTGTGGGTTTGATACCCCCAATGGGGGGTCGTTCTTCGACCGCCTTGACGGGAACATGAATCTCTCAGAGAAATACGTGAACCAATCCCTTAAGTATTTTAACAACCCGCTCATCGGCATGGAATCCTTCGTAAGCCTGCACGATCTGAGTAGTCTAAAGGGGGGAGGACATGACGTTAAAGTGAACTTCAGCAGCACGTGGGTGGACTACCTCTACTGGCAGGACGTTGGAGGATGCGGGGTCATGGCCTTCTGCGGCGAAGAAGAGGAGAAATTCAAACTAGACTGTGCCCACGCACACGGCTACCGCATAGACACAAGCTGTGAAAGCGTCACCGGTTGCCCCCGATGCCCTGTGACTGCAGCTTTGATACGATGCGGTATGGAAAATCCGCCTGGCTCCGGAAACTATGATGTAAAATTCACTCTTCAGATTACTGATGTGTGGGCTACTTCAATGGATCTATTAGAAAATCCTGTGATGGGATTAGAGATAAATGGCAATCCTTCATCTTTTACTATGGATAAAGTAGTTGGTGAAACAGGTAAATACGAGCACATAGAGACAGGTCTTGCAGGGAATGATAGAGTAAAAGGTAATGTAACTATAAGGGAGATAATCTGTCCTTTGGTTGAAAACTCAACAGATAATAGTCGGATAACACAGCCGGGTTTCAATCACCCATCGTGTCCATAGAAGACAAAGAATGGAAAACCGTGGTTACGCTATTTTGTTGGATTCGCTGATGGCGTTGATCTTGATACTGATTGTGGCGTCGACGGTGATAACCATAGAGCATTCTAGGACCTCACGGACAGAATCGATGGAGTACACGAAACTGCACTACATGTCAGAGGATGCATTGGATGTGTTGAACAAGAACGGCATATTGGATGAGATAGCTACATTGTGGGCGGCTAATTCGACGCCTGGCTCAGAAGAGATGCAGAACGCGTCAAATATATCCTCTTACTACCTAGAAAAAATCCTGCCACCCAATGCAGGCTACGCCCTCCTAATAGAAGGGGACGAGATAACCAACTCCAGCGGAGA
Organism: Candidatus Altarchaeota archaeon; assembly: GCA_016931955.1. Lineage (GTDB taxonomy): Archaea > Altiarchaeota > Altiarchaeia > IMC4 > QMZM01 > JAUWTD01. The sequence continues at coordinate 6,403 of JAFGDV010000037.1, forward strand.
CCCTCAGAGAATAGTGGAACAAAAAACTTCATCGAAGACCAACTCAGTAAGGCTCCTAGTAGGATACGCCAGCGGACTCCCCACCCGCGGCCTAGTAGCGAGGGCGGCACTATCCAACATAAAAGAAAAAACGACCTCCAGCTTCCTATACTTTGGCGGATTCGTCGGACAAGGAAACATCTCACAGACGATGACGCTACCAGAGAACATAACCATACAGGAAGCCTACATGGAACTCAATGTGGGAGACGGCTTCGACTTATACATAAACGGCAACTTCTGCAGAAACCTTCCAGCTCCAGGAGCAGTGGGTATGTCAGCTAACATAAAAGAAGACATAACAGCATGCAACGGCCTCATCGATCAAAGAGGGGAAAGCAGTCCAAACCTGTTCGAGATAAGATTCACCGGAGACAACATAAGCAGGCAATATATTGGCGGAGGATTCATAGAAGTCAGATACAATACCTCAGAGATGGACACATCCCCTGAAACAGGACATATGAGGTTCTATTTCCCCCAGATTGAGGGCATAATAAACTATTACTCATCGTTCTATGTTCCCGGCTGGGTTGATTCGATGACTTCAAACATAAGCTTCAAGAACAACTACACAACGTTCATGTATATAGGCGATAAACTGGTATTCAGCGTTAATGGAAGCAGCACAGCACAAACTGTTGAGAACTCATCCATTGAACTGTTGAATCTGCTTGGAGCGTCGGCGGTAAGCGAAAAAACCGTTCCCATAAGGATCGGCACAGGAGACCTCTACTATAGTGTGACAAGAGCATTAGGTGATGCAGACGTCATACTGATAACGGATCTATCTGGGAGCATGAGGTGGAGAATAGGCTACAATGACTCAACACAGGGCGTGCAGAGGAACTGCGACGATCTGCAACTGTACGACAACGACACCAGACGGGTGAGCCTCGCTAAATGCTTGGACAAGGACTTCATTAATGCGATAATGAACACATCAGGGAATAGGGTGGGTTTGGTCGGCTTCTCAACCAACGTGGATAATTCCCATAACCTAAGCGACAATGAGAGCTCATTGATAGATCACATAAACAATTACTCTGACCTGCCCGTTGGAGGGACCTGCATATGTTGCGCGATAAACCAAGCAATAGAGCTGCTGCAGAACTCAACACCAACGCGTAGAAAATACATCATCGTTATGACGGATGGAGTTACAGGATACCATTGCGGCGGATGTTCTCTCACTGCTCCCTGCAACTGCGGCGGAGTCTGCAGCAATACCGTGGGAACGTATGAGTGCGATGGAAACCCAAGCGACTGTGATGGGACACAATGCGATACAGCCATAAACGATAGCATATGCAGTTCAAAGCGCGCACACGACGTCATGAATGCCACCGTCCATTCCATAGGCTTTGGTCCGATAGCCACCGACTGCTCCAACGCAAACAAAACCCTCCTAAGAATAGCGGAGTGTGGTAATGGCTCCTATTATGGGAGTGAGAACGCGAGCGAGCTCGCTGAAATATATGCCAGCATTGCAGGTTATATCATAAACGCAAGCTACTATTCCCAGACAATAGCCCTCACAGGCACTGGGACAGAAAACCTGACAGGCTCAATCCTCTATGGATACCCTCAATCTTATCTGGACTTCACCTACACGGCGCCTAATGCTTCCAGGTATGGGCTGATATCGCTCACACAGAAATCCGACAGATTCAATGATCCAATAAACTGCGTCGGCCACATCACGATACCAGAGAACGTGAACGTGTCGGAGATGAAGGTGACATCCTACTCAGCCGAGTTCTGGACAGACTACTTGAGGATAGATAACAGCCTGATCTCGCAGGAGGTCTACAAGCTATGGGAGCAGTATCCAGGGACTCCCTACCCCCTGCTCGGAGACCCCTACGTGGTGAACGTACCTAACTCGGAGGTGGTCGTCAAAGCTGGTGTCAACGATCTGACTATCGGAACAGGAAACAGTGAAACGGAGCGCACAAACTGCTCCATAGACGACAGGGCGATATATACCCTCTGGATAAGGTCCCTGGTAGGCTACGGCGACATCTACCCCTCCAGTGAAGGCTGCGTATGGGACATAGAATTCGAGGATGGGAGCTTAATAGATGACCTGCAGATCCCGGCAGGATACGTTGGAAGCAAAAACTGCAGCTATACTTCCTCCCTCATCGGAGGATACGAGAACGACTCCATAAATGATGCCGTCTATAGGCTGCTCTCCGGACTAGACTTAGATGATGATGGGATGGTTGACATACTCATAGACCCCTCCCTGATAGAGTTCAAGACGATGAGCACTGGAGGCGTCAGGTCCCTGTGGGGTCCGGTTGCAGTCAAACTTGTGGTCTGGATGTAAGATGAAAATCTCAAAGAACAAGAGAGGGTTTTTGTTGACGATAGCTACAATACTGTTGATTATTCCCCTGATACTGTTGATCTCCTATTACACTGGGATATCCGAGACAGGCAGCCAGGATGTTATGGGCAAGATGAGATGTGATGAACTGCACTACTTCGTGGAAGACGTTAAAAGAGACATGCAGAGGTCTGTAACGATCTTCGGCAGAAGATCGGCAATATACGCCCTAGACCATCTAGTGGAAACTGGGCAGCCCTTTGAGGACTATGAATTCACATGCACCCCACAATGTGGAGTGGATTGCGGTGAATTCTTTTTCGATGACCTGGGTTCAGAAGCAGCCATTGCCGAACTCACTATGTGCGGAACCCTTTATGGAGCGAATGTCACATACATGGTGAACCACACCATACCTGAGTGGATCAGGAACATCGAATCCTATGCCGAAAAGATGCACTTCATATTGGATTTAAATGTTTCAGAGATCAAAGTGGTTCCAATGGATGCATGGGATTTTGCGCTCATAGTGGACTACAAGATCAGAGTACAAGATGAGGAGGGGATGTGCTATTATACTGAAAACATCATACAGGTGATATCCAACTCATCAATAATAGGCCTGGAAGACCCATTGTATGTGTTGCAGACAGATGGTCACATCTTGAAATACATAGTGAACTGCACAGTGGATCTGGACGTTAAGGCGACGGCGGGCTGCAGCAAAAGCAGTCTGGGGAATGGGGTGGCCACCGGCAGAATCGTCTACTACTCAGAGATTGACGGAGTAGCTAACTACTGTGATATCACGTCAGACATCAACGACATAATACTCGTCATGGACAAGGCGATAGGCAGCTGCAATCAGTTTGGAGACGAATGCTGGAACATAAGCGCTGTAAACCATTTCGCGGGCGTGATAGACTACGGCCCAAACAACATAAACAGCATAGTAAACAAATGCGACGTCAGCATCCCATGGGTATTGGATACAGGTAAATTAGATGACGGCGAAACTGGATTCGGGGGTGGATGGGCCAGGAACCCCGCCTGCGACGGAGGCGACATAAGCCGCGACGGCTGCGTAGTCATATACAATGACCCAATATGCGGGATATACGAGGTCAGGATAGGCTACGACAGCAATACAACAAACACCACCTGCTACTACGTGAGCGACATAGAGGAATACTACAACACAAAATGCGCAGTTAACTACTCAAACGGGCCCTCCTTCTTCGACCGCCTTGACGGGAACCTGAATCTCTCAGAGAAATACGTGAGCCAGTCCATGGAATACTTCAACACGACCCTCATCGGGATAGAGACCCTCGTACAGCTCTATGAACTGGATTCATATCATTCGATTTATCCCAGCATACCGGTTTATGCAAATGCCACATGGGTTGACTACCTCTACTGGCAGGGCGTTGTAGGATGCGGGGTTATAAGCTCATGCGAGGTCGGCAAATTCAGATTAAACCTGGACTGTGCGCATTCATTCAAACATGGTGTAGGCACAGACTGCGCATTTGTCTCAGAGTGTTACTACTGTGGAGACGGATCCTGCGACATAGGGGAGACATGCGTTAGCTGCCCAGCCGACTGCAGCTGCCCATCCTGTCCGACACAGGCAAGCCTGGAGATCTGCTCGACAGACATAGGCTCCAATAAATACGATGTCACCTTCACGTTGACTGTGACAAATGCGTCAGGAGGGTTCGACCTCAGCGCCCTGCCAGAGATAAACGTCACCATAGAGGGTATCATCGCTGACCACACCATGAATCAGATAGGTGTTGGAACATACGAGTACACAGAGGCGGGCGTCGGCAAAAATGACCAAATAAAGGGTAATGTGACATTGATTCCGCCGCTTATCGGAGCCGGCTGCCCGACGCTGAGCGATGAGACACCATACGATCAAGCAAAGTCTATCCCAGACACCTGCTGAGGCAGGTGTCAGCCATATTTTTAGTAAGCAATCATATAGATTACATTACATTGAGTGAAAGTGGAAAATGAGGAATCACCCTCGGTAGAGGAAGATAGGCTGATGAAGGAGCAGGCTGAGAAGGAAAAGAGGCTTGATAAACTCGTCAGGGACAAGATGGAGGCCCTCAGCAAGATACGCGGCCTAGTCAGCCAGCAAGCCGAACTGGAGAAGGAACTGGGGGGCATAGATGAGGGGGAGGGGGAGTTGGACAGCAACTTCAAAGACCTCAGGAGAAGGATAAAAGAGGTCTCGGCTGAATTGGATTCCGCAGCAGACGAGGAAGCGGAGCTGGAAATACACAAGAAAAAGATCCAGCTCATAGCGGAAAGCGCGAAAGTCGAAGAAGAACTCGACGAAATAACGAAGAAGAAGGTCGAAATACTCGACAAAGTGAAGGAGCTGACGAAGAACAGAGTAGAGCTCGAGGAATCGCTTGACTCCGTGAAGGCGGAGGGGATAAAGGTCTCAAGGGAACTGGAAGAACTGAAGAAAACAACGTTTGAATACATGCACCAGATGAGCAAGGAAATAGACGAACTCGACCGCGGCGGAAAGCCAACAGAGGCTCCGGTAGAACAGCCGCCTGCTGAGGCTCCTGTGGAAGCTCCTGTAGAGGCTCCTGTGGAAGCTCCTGTAGAGGCTCCTGTGGAAGCTCCTGTAGAGGCTCCGGTGGAAGCTCCTGTAGAACAGCCGCCTGTAACAGGAGAAGCGCCCAAGAAGGGGAAAAAAGGCCTCTTCGGGGGCGTATTCGGCAAGAAGAAACCCAAAGAAGAGATGAATATCGGCATGATTAAGGAGGTCCTTGGCATCATGGATAACCTGTTGGAGAAGCTCCCAGAAGACGTGATCAATGAATTCTCAGAGTCAGAGGAATCTAAGAGATACGAGAAACTCTACTCTGTAGTAAACGAATACAAGGGAGAAGAAGAGCAGAAGGACTACATAAAGAAAAACGCCAAAACAGTATTAACCAAGATCGATGAACTCCTTAAAAAACTCCCAGAGGACGCGCTTAATGAATTCTCTGAGTCAGAGGAGTTTGAGAGCTACAGCAGAGTACTGGAAGAGTACGGTATAAGGTGATTAATAGATGGGCCTGTTGGATAAGATAAAGAAAAAGAAGGAGGAGGGCGCTGAAGGTAAGGAGCTTCCATCCGGGAAACCCCTCACCGTTAAAAGCGAGGAAGAGTTCCTGGAGAAATGCAGGGGTTTGACGAAGGACTTCAGGGGTGTACTCTTACTATCTGGGGACGTTGAAGGCGAGCGTTACTCAGCCAGTCTGATAATCGACAAAGGCAGCATAATCGCTTCAACATTCGAGTTCGACGGCCTTATAATGTTCAGGGAGCAGGCCATAAACGAGATAACAGGTAAGCTCAAGGGGAGCAAGGGTATCTTGAACATATTCGAATTCGATGACGAGGACATGCGACTCATCAGGGATACTAATAAATCCGCCTTCCTGAGCAGTCCAGTGCCTTTGAGCAGCCTAGGCCTTAAGATAAAGCTCCTAGTGGAGCAATGGGTTGAAAAACAAGAAGGTGAGGGTGCTAGACCGCTTAAACTCCCCGAGCTATTCAAGACCCGAGGCACATTCAATCTGCTTGAGCTTGCCCGAAGCCAGGAGAAGATCAAGGAAACAGGGAAGAAAGAGGAAAAAATAGGGGGATTAGAGGACGATAAACTTGGAGATATCGATCTTAGGGGAATAGAGAATCTGCTTGGAGGTGGTGGTGCAGCCGTCGATATCAGGAAGCTTGAGGAGCTTAAGAGGATAAAGGAGGAGAGGCAGAGAAAGATCGCAGAAAAACTGGCTGCAGTGAGAAAGGGGGAGGGTTCAAAAGAGAAACCGACTGAAGGTAAAAGGGTTCAGACAACAATAGACAAGTTATACAGTCTCGTGAGGAAATACAAGAAACTGAGGATAGACGATAAGCTGGCGCACACCCTTGGAGTGAATAGGGCGCAGATCGAGGAATGGGCGGTGATCCTCGAAGAACATGATCTCATCGAACTACGTTATCCGACTATTGGGGAACCAGAGATCCGGGTGAAAGGCGATAAATAGGTCTTCTTCTAGTCATGATGTGGATTTATAGTTCAGCGTGCTAATATCTATTCAGATATGGCTGAACAGGCTAATGGGAAAGAAGAGGAGGGCGCAGGGAGTGAGTTCTCAAAGGTTAAGGAGAAGGTACTGGAGAAAAAGGAACGCCTTGTAGAGTCCTATAATGTTAGATGTGATGAAGTCGAGGTAGAAATAAGGATAGTGATAAAGAATTTCAAGCATACCTACAAGGTCATCGTCCCAGAGGTTAGCATAGCGACTTCGGCCTTATTGGATGATATAAAGGAGAAACTGATCGGCGCCATTGAAGTCAATCCTACAGAGATATTCGACACAAAGCTGATGGATGAGTTGAAAACCGAGCTGAAGGATGATGCTGCGGTGCTCCTCAGTGAAGAACTCCCCGACCTTGGCGAGAAGACCAAGAATCAGTTTATACTGGATCTGATGAACGACCTGCTTGGCTTAGGCAATATTGAAATCTTCCTCAACGATGACCAGATAGAGGAGATCGTCATCAACTCGGCGAAGGAGCCAGTGAGGGTATACCATAAAAAATACGGCTGGCTTGAGTCGAACATAACGTTGAAAAGTGAGGCCCAGATATCCAATTACGCGAACATAATAGCGAGGCGCATTGGGAGGGAGATAACAACATTGAATCCATTACTGGACGCCCATCTGATGACGAAGGACAGAGCCAACGCCATACTAACCCCGATATCGACGAAAGGCAATACGGTAACAATAAGAAAATTCGCTCGAGACCCGTGGACTGCCCCGGATTTTATAAAGAATAGGACAGCAAGCTCTGAGGTTCTGGCATTGATCTGGCTTTGCATCCAATACGAGATGAACATCCTCATCTCTGGTGGAACAGGCTCTGGGAAGACTTCTTTGCTGAACGTCTGTATGCCGTTCATGCCACCCAACCATAGGATAATATCCATCGAGGATACTCGAGAGCTGCAGCTGCCGAAGTTCCTCTACTGGTGCCCGCTGACGACGAGGCCTGCAAACCCCGAAGGCAAGGGGGAGGTTACGATGCTTGACCTGGTCGTTAACTCCCTCAGGATGAGGCCTGACCGGATTATCATGGGCGAGATCCGTAAGCAAAGGGAAGCTGAGGTCCTCTTTGAGGCGATGCATACTGGCCACTCAGTGTACGGCACACTCCATGCGGACACATGCGCTCAGACCATTACGAGACTTGTTAATCCCCCGATAAACATACCAGAGAGCATGCTTGACTCAGTGCACCTGAACGTTGTGATGTTCAGGGATCGGAGGCTGGGTGTAAGGAGGATCTTCGAGGTGGGTGAATTCCTTGAAGAGATAGACCCTAACACGAGGAGGCTGCACTTTAATCCCAGCATACTCTACCGATGGGATCCGAGGACAGATGATATAGTCCCAGTCGAGAAGAGCGGCATAAGACTCTATGAGAAGATAGGATCACATACTGGCCTATCAGCTGATGAGATCAGGGCAGACATAGACCTGAAGAAGAGGATCCTTGATTGGCTGGTCGAACACAACACTCGTTCCATAGAGGAAATGGGCACAGTGATGAACAGATACTACGTAGACAGAAACACGGTAATAGATATGGTGGAAAAGAATCAGGACCCTAAGGGGCTGTTTGAGTGACTATAACCTGCCCTTGATGGTATGGAATCTTGCCGCCTCAAACACACTCTCAGGTGTTGTGTATCCAACAACTCTATCAGAGTCAACCACTAGCAGAAAATCACTTCCAAGGATTTTTCCAATAACCTTCTCCGCTTCAAGTCTCGCATCCATCACATTAAAGCCTCGCGTCATAATCCCTCTCACGTTTATCTTGTCAAGATCAGCTCGGCTCACTACCCTCAGGTCTTCGATACCAAGGATTCCAATGATGCGACCACTTCCCTCAGTTACTGGATAATAGTCTTGACCGGGTCTGGCGATGAGCCTGATGAAGTCTCCTACGCTGGTGGATTCATTTACGTGGCGTATGTCTCTCACGGTTATGTTGCCGACGGTAAGCCCCCGCAGTGAATGTTTTATCTTCACTATCTGAAGTTCACTGTTTCCTGCGTAGTAGAGGAATACGCCGATCAGGATAAGCCAGAGATGGGGCTGAAGCAAACCCACCATCACCATCATGAAGGCTATGAACTGACCTACGTGGACTGCGATCTTAGTCGCATGTATGTAGTCCATCCACAGAGCCAGCATCGCCCTGAAGACCCTGCCGCCGTCCATGGGGAAACCCGGCACGGTATTGAATAAGCCAAGCATTAGGTTCACCCAGAGCATGCCGCTCAGGATAAAGGCAGGATTCGCGATCGTTGCACTGCCTGTTGAGAAGTTTTGGATAACAGTCCAGTAGCCCACCAGAGGAAGCTTCGTGAAAACAAGGATGGCATAGACGATGGCTGCCAGAACAAAGTTGGATAGCGGACCAGCTATTGAGATAACGATCTCTTTTTTCGGATCCTCTGGGACTTCGATGCTTGCGAGACCTCCAATGGGTGTCAGTACTATCCTTGGTACGGGTATGTCAAAGCCCATGGCAACAAGGGAGTGGCTGAATTCATGCATAAGTACGATCAGAAAGATGCTGATGAAGAAGATCAGGCTGGGCAGGCCGAGAACCGATATAAGGAGCAGAAAGAAGATGAACGTGATGTGTAATTCGACAGAAATGCCAAATAGTCTGAAGATCCTGTACGAATATTTCATCATAATCAACCGCGCGGCATCGCAGTAATCCCTGTTCGAGCGACTACCTTTATCCCTAAAACCTTCACTAGGTCGATGAACGCGTCTATCTTGTTCGAGTCGCCTGTTATCTCCACAGAGATTGTCTCAGGGCTTACGTCAACGACCCTGCCCCTGAAGACGTCGGCGTATTGCATCACCTGAGATTTATGTGACTCCTTTGGAGCGTTGACCTTTACTATGCAGAGCTCCCTGCACACGCATTCGTTGATTGAGTGGTCTGTGACCTTTATAACGTTAACTAGCTTGTTCATCTGTTTCTCTATCTGCTCGAGAATCTTGTCATCCCCTCTGGTGAGGATTGTCATCCTCGCAATACCGGGCTGCTCGGTTGATCCAACGGTTATGCTTTCTATATTGAATCTTCTTCTGGTGAACATTGATGCAACCCTCTGCAACACACCTGGTTTGTGTTCGACTAATGCGGTGAATATATGAGTCCTCATCTTCTGTTAGAATATTATTTTTTGCTTTTAAAACGCAGCCTCTTATAAAGCCAACAATTAAAATAGTAATCCATACAAAAAATGGCTGAAAGGGACTCTGAGAGATATCCGGAAGAAGGCGAACTGGTTATAGGAACCGTTGATAGCATATTCAAGCAGGGTGCGTTCATAAGCCTCGACGAATATGGCGACAAAAAGGGCATGCTCCACCTGTCTGAGATATCCCCTAAATGGGTTCGAAACATTCGTGATTATGTGAAGGAGGGGCAGAAGGTAGTTCTCCTCGTACTTAAGGTTAATCTCGACAGGGGGCATATCGATTTATCACTCAGGAGGGTTACTGACGCCCAGCGGAAAGAGAAACTGCAGGAGATTAAACAAAAACAACGCAGCGTGAAGCTTCTTGAACAACTGTCAAAGGAGCTTAAGCTCTCTGAGGAGGATGTGGCATCAATAAAGGAGAAGATCCTCAAAAACTACGATTCCTTGTATGCTGGTTTGGAGACTATAGTGGCAGACAACAGTGAGATGGACAAACTGGATATAGAGAAGGGGTGGAAACCCCATTTCCTTGATCTGATCAATAGCAGCATAAAGGCACCGCTGGTGAATGTAACTGGTTATGTATGTTTTAGGAGCTACATGGGAGATGGGGTTGGTGACATAAAGGAATCATTGGTGAAGATAAGAGACTATGATCGTGATCATAACATAGAGGTTTCGTATATCTCCGCCCCAGTATACCGGATTAATGTCACTGCCGAGGACTATAAAACAGCGGAGAAGATACTCAAAAATTCCACTGAAGAGGGTATAAAGTATCTTGAAGAACACAACGGGATTGGAGAATTCCATAGAAAGCTCGCGGAGAAACCAGAAAAGTGAAAATCAGGAAATGCCCTGTTTGCGGCACCTACTCCCTACAAGAAAGCTGCTCTGAATGTTTTTCCAGAACCGTTTCCCCCAGGCCTGCAAGATTTTCACCTATTGATCCCTACGGGGCATATAGGAGAGAGATGAAGAGGGGTATGCTTAAAGATGCTCATAAAGAAAACAGCCCTTGAATTCATCCTCGGTGTCTCGAGGAGCACACACCCCAAGGAGTTCACCGCATTGCTTCGCGGTAGCCCTGACGTAATCAAGGAGGTCCTCCTCATACCTGGCTCACTCTTTGGTGAAAACTTCGCAAGCATACGGTTTGATATGAAACCCTTTGATTCCACCATAGTAGGAAGCGTGCACTCTCATCCGTCGACCTCCTATGAGCCCTCCAACGCAGACCGAGGGTTTTTCTCTAAGACCGGTTTCATACACCTGATCGTTAAATACCCCTATAAAAGTATAAAAGACGTTGCAGCATATGATCTCCAGGGTAACAGAGTGGATCTTGGTGTGGAAGGGCAGCTATAGGTATGTTTATATAGTCCAAAGATGAATAGATAACACCAAACGCAAAATGGATCTGAAAAGCATCCTCCTCTCACTTTTAATACTAGTCTTCATAGTCTCCGCAGAAGAAGGAAGTGGAAACCTATCCTCGTTTGAGGTCATCGACATAATGAATGCCTTCCTCATACTTGTCTGCTCAATATTCGTTTTTGCAATCGTTGGGACGCTGAGGAATCGAAGACTGCTTGAACTTGTACGGTCCGCTCACTTCTTTAAGATAAAGAGGGTCATAACCGCATGGACGTTGTTTGGCTCTGCAGTGCTCCTCTATGCTCTAATCGAGATACTGTTCGCCTTTAAGGTAATAGACGACGTTGTCATCTACAAAGTCATGAAAACAATCTTCGGTGTTTTATTTGCTGCGGGATTGTTCATACAATATGTTGTGGTCTTGAAGTACGTAAAGCAGGCCGCTAGGAAAACAACAACTGAAGACAAAGAGAAGAAGGGCTGAGCTAGTATATATCCTCTATTTCTAAAATACTTTACTGCAATGGATTATGGTTATGTGAACCCCTGGATTGAGGACATAGAATCCTACATCCCCGGGCAGACAATCGAAGGATGCATCAAGCTGGCGTCCAACGAAAATAGCTATGGTCCCTCCCCGAGGGTTCTGAAGGCGATAGCACAGGCCAGTTCTTCACTGAATAGGTATCCCTACAAGGATGATGCTGTTCGAGAAAAAACAGCTCAATACTGTAATGTAAAGAGAGATAACATCATACTAGGGAACGGCTCAGACGAGTTGATCGACTTAGTGGTGAAGACATTCAAGGGAGCGATTCTCTCCGTTTATCCGACATTCGCCACCTACCGGATCTCTTCGCAGATATCCAACAGGGAATACATTGAAGTTAGGCTTAATCCTGATCTATCCTTCCCCCTAGAAGAATTCATCTCGAATTCAAGGAAGGCTGACATACTCTTTGTCTGTTCCCCCAACAACCCGACTGGGATGGTTCTCCCTGAGAAGGGGCTCAGGGAAATACTGGACGAGGGGAAGATAACAGTTATTGATGAAGCCTACTTTGAATTCTATGGTAAGACAGCTGTTAAACTGCTTGATGACTATGATAACCTCATCGTTTTAAGGACATTCGCCAAGGCGTTTGCTTTAGCCGGCCTGAGGATGGGTTACATAGTCGCCAATCCCACAATCACAGGGTTGCTCTACAAGGTGAAGCCACCCTTTAATGTGAACTCCCTCGCCCAGGAGGCTGCCCTAGCAGCCCTAGATGACACCCAATACATGAAGTCAACAGTCAACAAGATCGTCGAAGACAGGGAATTTATCTATAATAAAATCTCTGAGATGTTCAAGGCCTTCAAATCCCACGCCAACTTCATCCTAGTAGATACTACCCCCCTAAGTTCGGATGAATTTTATGGGAGGCTTCTGGAGAAAAAAATCATAGTCCGCAACCTCAAAAGATTTACGGGCTTCAGGGGAGAATACTGTAGGATAAGCATAGGCACGACAGGAGAAAACAGAAAACTTATCAAAGCAGTAAGCGAACTCTGCTAGTATATATCCCCCAGTTACCATATCCTTTATCGTCGATTTGGGACCGTAGGGTAGCTTGGCTTATCCTTCCAGCTTTGGGAGCTGGTGACCCGAGTTCGAATCTCGGCGGTCCCACTACCACCTTTTTCTTAGAAAGAAAAACGTGGACGAAAAAGAAAGGAATCTGCCGAAGGCAGATTCTTAGGGTTGATAAGGGCATACCTGCCCTTATGTGTCGAATCTCGGCGGTCCCATAGCCCTTTTCTCTAGGAAAGAAAAGTGCTATCATCAGCAAGATGCTAAGCATCTTGTCTGAGTTGAGGCCAACAGACCTCATCATCCCCAAAGAAACGGAAATTCGCTTCGAGAATTCTTAGGGTTGATAAGGGCATTTGATGCCCTTATTTCGGGATCTCAGCGGTCCCATTGCCTTCAGCCTTTCTTTTCCGTGAGCGCAAAATCTCCGATTTTGGCGCCCAAAACTGCTACAGCAGTTTGACGGAAAACGTGGACGAAAAAGAAAGGAATCTGCCGAAGGCAGATTCTTAGGGTTGATAAGGGCACAAGGTGCCCTTATGTTGTTATCTATTTGTCTCCTCGTTGTTTGTTATCTTTTGGATGTTCAGTCCCATGTAGACTGCGCATAGGAGCCCTATTATTAGGGGCAGCAGGAAGAGGCAGAATCTGTTTATTATTGTTGCTGCGGCTGCGGTGGCTTCAAGCATCTTTGGCTGTGCTATCAGTATGTATAATGCGGTGCTTGAACTCTCCCACACGCCTAATGCCCCGGGCATGAGCGGGAGAAAAGAGATGCCTGCGACAGTAGTTTCAACGATTAAAACAGTTGAGAACTCTATGGAGACACCAAGGGCAGTGAATATGAGGTATGTTCGCAGCATTCTCAGCCCCCAGACTATTAGCGACATTATGGTTCCAAAGAACAGGATGTAGTTATCTAACATATGCAATCTGACGGCTTCGTTGAATTTTCCAGACATCTGGTCGAACTCGGGCAGCACCTCTGTTATGTGTTTTTTCAGGAAATGGATTCCTGAAAGCAGGGTGGCGATCCTTTTCATGCTCTTCAGGAAGATGTCCTTCCTCGTAACCAGTGTTATTACGACAGCGAACAGAAGCAGCAATATCATGGCAATCGTGGCGAGGAAGAGGGCGAATAGCATCGAAACACCCTTCACATATGTGAGGTATATGGCTATTCCGCTGAGTAGGAACATTGGGACGATCTCGAGGAAAAGATCCACGAGGACGCTTGATGCTGCAGTGGTTAATGGTAGGTTATCTGTCTTCGAGATTATGTAGGCCTTAACTGGTTCACCCCCAGCAAGACCTATTGGTGTTATGCCATTCATGAAGTATCCTACGAATGTTGCTGGCAGCAGATTGCGCATTGAGACGTTCGAGTGCCTTAGGACGAGGCGCCATTTAAATGAGGATACGATATTAGAGGTTAACTGTATTGTCAGGATTAATAAAAGGTAACCTGGAGAGATCTTTTTTAACTCCTCCAGAAACTGGTCGAAATCAACAAGGTATAGTGTCAGAAACACCAGCAGCAAGCCGATAAGTGAGAGGAGAATTGCTTTACGTCGCATTTTCACATAAGGGATTCATAGATCTTGACTAGTTTTTCGACAGATTTGTTGATGTCCCTCTTCTTAACCTCCTCCAATGATTTTTCGCCGATTTCCTCCCTGATTCCATTATTCTCAAAGAGGTATCTGGTCTGTTCTATGAGTTTTTCTACTGTGTTGCAGGCGATGCCGCCTGAGCCCACGACCTCCATGAGCACTGGATTGTCTGAAATCAATACGGGTTTTTTGAAGAGCATGGCTTCTTGAGCTACTAATCCCTCAGTCTCGATGAGTGACGGCATTAGGAGCATTGAGCACTCATTGAATGCCGCCAACTTGTCTTCATGATCTAAAAACTTGTAGAAGTGTATGTTATCCTTCTCATGTATCCTCTTCTCGAGTGTTCCTTTACCCACTATGACGAATTCTCGGTCGGGTATTTTCTCTGCCGCTTCTATCACCCAATTGATCCTCTTTGAGGCGTCTATTCTCCCCAGGTAGAAGGCGAATTCTCCCTTTATGCCGTATTTTTCCTTGAAGTTTATCCTAGGCTTGAGGTTTTCTATTGATTCTGAGGAGTTCATTCCGTTGGGGACTACTTCAGCCCGCGCTTTAAGCCCCCTTTCCCTGTACATCTCCTTGGTGGCGTTTGTCTGGCAGACTACGACGTCGAATCTGTTGAAGAAGGATAAAACGTACCACCAAGCAAGGTTCTGGAAGACTCGTGGTTGTTTGTGGCCGAACACGCCCTCCAGTAGGTGGTAGGGATGCAGGTGTGTTGTAGTGACCTTCTTTGCATTTAGGAATGAGGAGTAGAGGCCAAGGGAATAGGCGGTATGAACGTGCATGATGTCCGCATCAACTTTTCTGAAGGTCGGCAATATGATGTCGTAGTCCCTCTGAAAGGGTGCGGGTATGTTGGGGAGGGATTTCACAGGGAAACTGTATTCTCTCGTGACCCTCCCTGTTAGGACTTCAATGTCCATGTGCTTCTGTAGTAAAGGTACAATGCTTTTGATGTAGGTGGTAACGCCATTAAACTGCTCGAATGTATCAGAAACCCATACTACTTTCATCCTGCCTACTCCTCTCCCCCTTCTTCAACCTCGATGTCTTCTACGACCGGCGTAAACATGAAGTATTTTTCTACATACTTGCGCATCTCGTCGTCGGAGATGCAGGATCTACGGTCTTCTTCGTCGTAGAGCCTGTGGATATCATGGTATATCCGCATTATCCTCGGATCCTTTTTTTCGATTTTAATTTGTACGCCCATAAGTTCCTCTGCTATATCCTCAACCTTCTTTCGTATTACCTCCGTGCCTGAGGAGTCGCCTATCATAAGCCTCCGCTCCCCTCCAACAGACTCTGGGGGGAATGGCTCATATATCAACGGGTTCTTTATCACAGCCGCTGTATGTATCCCTGATTCGTGGGCGAAGACGTTTTTTCCAACAACTGCTTTGTTTCTTGGGACGAAGATTCGGGCTTCTTTTTCCATGAACCTGGCGAATTCGACAAGGCATTCTGTGTTGTATCTATCGAAGCCCTTGACCCTGTTGACGAAGAAGACTATTATCTTCTCAAGTTCGCTGTTTCCTGCCCTCTCGCCTATCCCTAAGAATGTCAGATTCGACCAGTTTGCGCCATACCAGTAGGCTGCAAGTGAATTGGATACTCCCATGCCGAAGTCATCGTGGATGTGGCTTTCTATGTTTTTGACGCCAATCCCTCGCAGGCTTTTGACAATCTCTGGAATACCGTAGGGTAGGTCTACTTCTGGGAAGGGCATCCCCAAGCCGAGGGTGTCGCATATTCTTATTATCGTATTCTTGTCCCGGGAAATTATCTCTTTTACTAGGGGGATTGTGAAGCCCTTGAAGTCAGATCTTGTGATGTCTTCCAGGTGGCATCGAGCCCTGAGGTCGTGGTCTAATGCATAGTCAAGGGCTTTCAAGTAGTGCTCCATCGCATCTTCTTTGCTTTTGAATTCAATCTTGTCGAACAGGTGTATGTCTGACACGGACATTAGGATGCCCGTTTCATCTATTCCATCGAATCCAAGTATGATGTCTATGTCTTTTGTATTCGCTCTCGCCCAGGCAGTAACCTCTGGGTATTTGTATCCCCTGTCAAGCATTTCCCTGGCTACTGCTTTATCCCTGTCCTTGTAGAGGAAGCATTCGATCTTTTCGATCCCGATCTTGTGCAGGTATTCGTAGACTTGGAGTTTTGTCTTCTTTGTCATGATGACTCCCGGCATCTGTGCCCCGTCTCTGATAGTGCTGTCGCTTATCCTTATCTCCTGTTTTAAGGGCAGCTCTACTTTTGGCATGTCATCATAGCTTCTGAACATTTCGTTCACCTTTACTACTATTAATAATTGAGGTTGATAAACTACAACTATCTTTCAACTATTTTGACGAAGGCGTCGAATAGTGGTGTGTCGGTAGTCACAGAGAGGAAATTAACCCCTGCGTCATCACAGATCTTCCTCACCCCCCCCATGTGTTGCTTGATCTTCTTTAGATACTGCTTCTTGAATTCTGGGCTAAGGTAGGTCCTCTCGCTTTCTGAACTCTCCATGTCTTCGAATTTTATGTCATCTGTCCACTTTAGCGTTATCTCCCCCGGATCAAGGGTCTGGACTAGGATAGCTTCCTTTGAGTATTTTGCTATCCGGTATATGGCATATTCTAGGGACTCCATGGGCTCGATGAAGTCGGAGATTATGACGATAAAGGACCTGGATTTTATCATTTTAGTATACTGCTCTATGCATCTTTCAAGGTTTGTCTGTCCCCCCTGTTTTGACTTATCAAGTATCTCAACCAGCCTGAAGAATTGCATCTTTCCCTTCTTGGGTTGCATAATATCGGTCACTCTGTTAGAAAACAAGGCGGCACCGAATTTCTCGTACCTGGCCACTGCTAAGTAGGCGAAGCCTACGGCGATGCTTCCCGCATAATCAAATTTCCTCATCCCAGAAACAGCGAAATCCATGCTCGCACTGGAGTCAACTAGCAGGTGCAATATGAGGTCTTTTTCTTCCTCGAAGCGTCTTATGTAGAGCCTTTCAGTTCTCGCGTATACCCTCCAATCAATGGACCTGAAGTCGTCTCCTGGATAATATTCCCTGTAGTCGGCTATCTCTATGCCTCTGCCCTGCCTTATTGAGCGTCTGCTCCCCATGTAGATGCTTGAGACCTTCTTTCTAGCTAGTAGGTCAAGTCTTTTGAGCTGGTCTAAAAAGGTGGAATCGACAGCCACTCTACAACCCCTTCAACATCTCAGTTATGACGTCGTCTGTCGTTACACCCTTACGCTCTGATTCGAAATTCAGTATCAGCCTATGGCGCAGAACCGGATAAGCCATAGCCTTTATGTCTTCCCGGCTGACGTAATTCCTGCCGTTGATTAGTGCCCTAGCCTTTGCTGCTAGAACCAAACCTATTGTAGCCCTTGGCGATGCCCCATAGTCCAGGTATTTCTTCGCGACGTCGCCTGAAATGGGCCTGGTCTTTGTCACAATAGACAGGGCGTACCTTTTTATCTCATCAGCGATGGGGACCTTACGCGTTAGTTCTTGGATTAGCAGTAGTTTATCCTTGCTCAGCGCTTTTGTTATCGCAGGCGTTGATCCTCCGGTGTATAGGTCGAGGATTCTGCCTTCGTCTTCGGGCTTTGGGTAGCCTACAAGGATTTTAAGCAGGAATCTGTCAACCTGTGCCTCAGGTAGTGGATATGTTCCCTCCATCTCAATGGGGTTCTGTGTTGCCAAAACGATGAATGGATTATCCAGTGGATAGGTGGATGTACCAACTGAGACCTGTTTCTCCTGCATGGCCTCCAATAATGCCGACTGCGTTTTTGGGGTTGCCCGGTTTATCTCATCAGCCAGCAGGATGTTTGTGAAAACCGGCCCCTTCTCGAACTTAAACACCTTCCTACCGTCGCGTTCCTCCACAACATAGGTCCCAGTTATGTCGGAAGGCATCAGGTCGGGTGTACACTGTACTCTCTTAAAGTCTAGATCCATTATCCTCGATAGTGTACTTATCATCAGCGTCTTCCCCAGTCCGGGGAATCCCTCAAGGAGCGCATGGTTTTTCGTGAATATGGCAATGAGTATCTGCTCTATTACCTCCTCCTGTCCTGCTATGACGTTTCTTACCTCTTTTCGGATCTCATCGTATATGTCCTTCATCTTGTGGTAGACTTCCTTGACTTCGTGTCTTTCGGAGGGCACATCCAAGAGGTTTACTGGTCTCCCCTGTCTTTCTTGTTCCCCTCTTATGCTCTCTATCTCCGACCATATGCTCCCACCTATCTTTGTTTGTTGTTTGTCTCTCATTTCTATTCCTGCGTTATTTTTTGTAGTGATTGGAAGTAGGCCTTGATCAATTCCCTATACTCTACGGGGTCTTGTTCCGGGATTTCAGCTGATTTGCCCTTGAGGTCGCCAGCGAACTCTCCTTTTAGTCTCTCTTCGCCGACGTCTTTGATCTCGATCTCTCCGCCATATTCTGGATGCATCTCCATGTCCATGTTTTTCCCGGCTATCTTCGCAGAGGATTCTTCACCGTATATGTCTGAGCCGCCTTCTTCTCCCGTTCCTCCGCCGAATCCGGGAATCGGTCCCTCGTTGACGCCAGGTAACTCTCCTCCAATATCCCCACCAACCATCTCGTCTTCTACCTTGTGTTTTGTCTCGAATCTTTCGTCTTCGCTCGCATGGAAGCTGTCGTCTGGTTGTATGTCGAAGCCGGTGAAGTCTTCTATCCTGTCTATGAGGTCCTTGTCTATGAATCCTCTGAGGTTGAACCCTAGGTCTTCGATGTTTATAAAGTTTATGGAGAGAAAGACAAAAACCAAGACGATCGCTATTATGGCCCTGGACATTAGCTCGTTCGTGTTGAGGAAGGATGAATACCTCACATCATCCATCTTCTTAGAGACCTCCTTTATGAGGCTGTCGACGATTACATTATGGGTCCTTCTATTATCGTATGCCGTTTGCAGTCTCTCATCTAGTGCTGGGTAGCTTTTTATCACGGAGTTGATGAGGTTCAACTTATGTAGGCGATACATTAAACCTATTATGGCGTAGATGATTGCTGGGCAGGCTGCTATGATCGCAGCTATCCCGAACAACCTTAGGATTACTGCAAACACAAGGAAGACTATGAGTGAGTTGAGGATGGTACCTAGCAGGTTTATCTTGAACGCTAGCCTCTTAACCTCTGTCAGCCTTAGGATTATCGGGTCTTTCATCTTAGGTCTTGATTTTATCTGCTTCTTCTTCGAATTTGATGATAATTGTTTGGAGTTCTTGGATGAGTTCTTCAAGCTCGTCTTTTTCTCCTTCGCAGGTTAGTTCTCCGCAGTCCAAGTCTTCTAGGGCCGTCATTGTCTCCTCAAGCTTGGAGGTTATGTTTTCTACGTATGTTTTCAGGCCTGCTACAGATTTTTTGCATTCTATGACCTTATTTTTTTCATTGTTTAGGTTCATCTCTAAGAGATCTGAATCTTTTTCGCATATCCCCAGTTCCTGTTTTGTTGTTAGGTAGTCTGTTCTCCATTTGTCTCTGTCCTCTACAGTGTCTGAGAGTTGATCCTGCAGTCCTTCCTTCTCTGTCTTTACTGTGGTGTAGTATCCCTCTAGTGATGTTTCCTTCTGTTTGCTCAGGTTTAGCTCGTTTATGATCTCTATCAGTGAGTTCTCTTTCTCTTGTAGTTCTAGGTCTTTTGCTTCTATCTCGGACTTTGTCTGGTTTAACTGGTCTTGGGCTTGCTCGAACATGTTCTTGAATTCTAGGTATTGTGCGTTGACCTTATGGTAGGTGTAGTCGCTGTAGAGCATGGTGCCTACCATCGCAGTCAACAGCAGGATTAGTAGGCCGAAAAATATGAAGTTCACGTCTTTCTTCATTGGTTAGTTATTCGCATTTCAGACTGAAATACTTATCTCCTATGGAGCGCAGCTGAACTGGTATATGGAGAACGACCCCGCTCCTATGAACAGCCAGTTGGCTATCTCCATCGCCATCATCACGATGATCAAACCCACTATGGCGTGGATTATCGTCGTCTTAGCCTCTTTCCTCGTCTGAGGGTCCTCCATGGACCCAGACCACCTAACACCCGCAAGCACGATCTGAAAAGCTGCGACACCCGCAGAAACGCCCCACAAAGTAATTGCGATATTACAGAGTGTTTCATTTACTATCGCGGCAGGACTTCCACAGCAGACGTAAAAAACAAAGGGAAGGTCTAGATTACATGCAGGCATACACATGGTGTCATCAACCCCCATACAATCCGCTGTCCAGCAACAATTAAATTCGCAGCCAACATAGCCAGCATCTATACATTCCTGGTTGAGCGTTCTTCCATCAGCAGGTGTCGACAAAATTATATTGCCCGATTTGCAGTTGTGAATGGTGCCCATAACGTTTCCTGCAAAGATAAGTAAAAACAATGCCACGAATAGTGTTCTAGACTTCATTTTATAGTTCACCTCTTATGAATCGACCCTCTGAGCTTAATATTAGATTATTCCCAGATATGGTGTTAACGCATACCCATACACTCTTCGTTGTATTATCTGAGTTAGGGACAGTTATAGGGAGTGGTAGGTCCATTGCCACAAACCATATTCCACCGGATAGGTAGGTGGAGTTCACTGTTGCGTAGAGGTATTCTTTTTGTGCTATCTGTATTGCCTGTTCTTCTGTCATGGTTACTGGTTTATCCTCTGGTTTTGTCTCTTGGTTGCTGGGGGATAATAAGAGGATAGTGATCAGGAATACTATCACAACTGCTCCGATCGCCATTATCCTCAGTGGTCCTTCTCTGAGGCGGTCTGTTATCTCGTCTAAGCCTATTTCAGTAAAGTACCTAAGCCATCCAATGAAGTCCTCTATTTTTTTGCGCAGGTCGCTGGCGTCCATAGGGTGTCCTTTATTTATCTGATTCTGGGGATAAATACTTTATACGATGACTTCGAAGGTTGCGGTTAAGGATTACATGACCACCGGCGTTGATTCTCTGCCTTACAATATAAGTGTGGGCGAAGCCATTGAGTTGCTCCTGAAGTCCAAGCACGCCTATTTTCCAGTGACCAGGAACAATTATCTTGTTGGTGTGGTGAATGCTGCGGATCTGCTCAGACACTATAAGACGCCTGAGATGCCTATCAAGGACATGACCGGTAGAAAGCTTATCGTCGCACGACCAGACGTCTTCTTGGACGATGCGGCGCGCATAATGTTCAGGAACGGCTTGAAGAGGCTGCCGGTAATCGATGAAAAAGGGAAATTGGTCGGCATCATAACCAACACCGACATAGTAAGGTCTCACATAGAGCGGGCCACCCCCCGAAAGGTGGACATGATCAAGAACCTCATCGAAGGAGAGCATCGAGTGAAAGTCACAGTTGAAAGATATGATGTTCCCATAGATAAACTGCATCCGACGCAGGATACAATATATGCGGATGAGTTGGAGGGGAGGAAGTATGAGTTGAAGAGGGGTCTAGCTGAACCCCTCATCGTTGTGAAGAAGAGGAATTACTTTGTATTAGTTGATGGCCATCATAGGGCGGTGGCGGCTCGCGGTCTGGACATGGATGAGTTGACTGCGCACGTTCTGGAGATGGACAAGGATGTTGAACTGGGCATGGAGAAGACAGCCCGAGAGAGAAATCTCATAACCTTGGATGATATCAAAATAATGGATTATGCTCAGCACCCACTGGTTGAGATAACCACTAAGTTGATTGAGAGAAAGCACCTCAAATAGCTAAGAAGATCAGAATCTAGAAGCCACGTTGTATGTTATTCAAATTCCGGGGAACTTGGAATTCTGCTTTTTATATCTATATTTGGAATATAATTTTATTGGTTGGGTGAGTGAAAAAATTGGCTGAATTACCACTGGCTCCTGTGGAACGAGTTATGCGGAATGCTGGCGCTGAACGTATTTCTATAGACGCTGTGAAGAGGGCGGCAGATGAGGCAGAGCTTGTTATAAAGAGGCTGACAGAGGATGCGCAGAAGATTGCGCACGGCGAGGGCAGGGCGACAATAACCTCTAAAGACATAACTCTTGCGTCCAAAAAGTTAGTGGCGGCTGAGGCTTACCCCTAACGGGGTGGTAGGGTTTGAATTCGCTGATATTCAGGAAGGGCTTCAAGGACTGGAAGACAACCTATCGAGTTGAAATAGGTTTCGAGTACACTGCGGACCTAGAGAAGAAGCTGACCAATGTGATCCTGCATCAAATAGACAACAACCGCACTGTCTCAATACCCTGGAGCGTGCTTGAGACCTTCTTGAACGGTGGAAGAGAGGGTATATATGCTGACGCTTATGGGTTGGTCATAAGACCCATTGATGATGGCATACTGGTCTCTGATTCGCGTTTTCTTAAAATAATCATCCATGGAGACCAGGTAGAGGCGATAAAGAGGGCTGCGAAGAACGTTGAAGAAGACATCTCCGAGTCTGTTGAAAGGATATTGAGAGATTTTAGCGCACACCGGGCAGCTTACTAGTTTACTGAAAGATGATGCGTGTTATCAACTGGCTTGAGGAGCATAAAAGGGCATGTTGGCTTCTCACCCTGGGCTACATGTCCCTCATATTCCTTCTCTCTTCGATGCCTCGCCTGCCTCAGCCCCTACCATTCACCACTTATTCACAGATAATAGAGCATGTGGGGGAGTATGCTGTACTGGGATTTTTGCTTTCCATGTCATTGAGGTCCAAGAGGGAGGGCGTTAAGAAAAAGACTCTTTTATTCGCAGTCCTCATAGCCTCTCTCTATGGTGTCTCAGATGAATTCCATCAGTTTTTTGTTCCTGGAAGAGTGGCCAGCGTATTTGATGTCTTCGCCGACGTTGTTGGTTCGATCCTGGGGGTGTTTTTTAGGAGGCGCTTAGGGTAGTATGTTAAGGCCTAGTTCCCTGCCAAAGTCAATGGCTTCTTGATATTCCACGTGGTTTAACCTTCTCTGAAGTTCCCCATATCCCATGGCCTTGTATTCCGGACGATATTGTCCCATCATGTTCACTGCAGGATTCTCCATGTTTTCTGAAATCCACTCTAGGATGGGTTTTGTGCAGCATTCAAGGTGTTCCGGTAGGATAAGATGCCTTATGATGACCTCGCATTGCTCTTCAGCCAGCTTGTGGTTTCTCTTTATTACCTCCGTATAATTTCTTGCATCTGAGAGCCTTTCAGCGCATTCGTCGTTGCCGTATTTGAAGTCTGTTAGATACACATCAATAACGCCATCAAGCAACTTCATCGCCTCCTCTGTGAGGTACATGTTCGAGTTCCATATCTGCGGTATGTTCCCATCCAAGTTGTCCAAGACCTGCAGTATGTAGTGGATGTTCGGCGTAGGATCCCCTCCAACCCAGTTCACGTTTATTCCCTCAGTTTTTGTGATCATTTCAGCTAACCTTTCTGGCTTTATGTAGATCCCTCCCCCAGGGTATTGGCTTATGTCCCAGTTCTGGCAGTAGACACACCTGAACGTGCAACCAGAGAAGAATATCGTATAGGAGGGGATCAGTTCGGCTTCCTCCCCCCAGTGCAGGAACTCTGACGTAATCCTTGACTCAAGAACCCTGCAGTAGCCCCTCTGCCCCATCAGACGATTGACGCCGCATCGCCTCTCACAGAATCTACAAGCATGGAGTATGTCCTCAGCAGCGTTTATTTTCTCCCCCAGCTCAGTGCAGAGTAGATACCTTGATTTTTCCCTGCCTGCGAGAATCGATGAATATCTTTCCAGTGGCTTTTTAGTCATCATGTCCTAGATAGTATATATCCCTGATTCAAAAAAAATGGAGAATGTTGTGGTAAAGATACTCAAGGAACCTAAGCTGAAGAATCCTATCCTAGTGGAGGGTCTGCCGGGTATCGGGTTAGTGGGAAAGCTGGCGGCGGACCACATGCTTGACGAGCTTAAGGCTAAAAAGTTCATAGAGATATATTCCCCATACCTTCCCCCTCAGGTTTTTATACAGGATGACGGTACCATCAGGCTGGTGAACATGGAATTCCACTACTGGAGGGGTAAGAAAAGCGACCTCATACTCCTCACAGGGGAGTTCCAGGGCATTACCCCTGACAGCCAGTATCAGCTATCAGAGAAGATCCTGGATATTGCCGAGCGATTTAATGTTTCGAAGATATTCACTCTAGGGGGTCTTGGCACTGGGGACATAACCACTAAGCCCCGCGTCTTCGGGGCCGTAACTAAGAAGGAGCTGATAGGTGAATTGGAAGGATCTGGGATAGTCTTTAAGGGCGGTGGTGCAATATTTGGGGCCTCCGGGCTTCTACTGGGCCTAGGTTTATTGCGGGGGATTCATGGGGCCTGCTTGATGGGCGAAACCCATGGCCAGATTATAGATGCTAAGTCTGCTGAGGCCGTGCTTAGGGTATTAACTAGGGTGCTTGGCATCGAAATCGATATGACCAAGCTTGCGGAAAAGGCGAAGGAGACGGAGAAACAGATAGGAAAGGTGAGCAGGGTCATATCCGAGCAGAAGAAGGCTCTTAAGAGGCAGCAGGAGTTTATCGACGAGACCCCCAGCTATATTCGTTAGATAAAACCTAGTTCCTGCTTTGTTGGAAGCCCTGTTCTCGCACCCAGTTTTTGTATGCATCGCGCAGCCATTCTGTTTCCAAGAATGCCTGATTCGTGGGTACTTTTTCCCGAGATCAGACCGTAGATAAAACCTGCTGAGAAGGCGTCGCCTGCACCGGTTGTGTCCACGACCCTCACCCCCGCAGCCTTTACCTTGTGTTCTCCGTCCTGGTCTCGGAGGTAACAGCCTTTATCCCCTAATGTAACCGCCACCCTCTTGACCCCTTTTTCGATTAATGTTTTACTACCGTTCCTATAATCCTCACCGGTCATCACCCTTATCTCTGACTCGTTCAGGAATACTATCGAACTCCTCTTCAATATGGGCAGCATGGGAGACAATCCCTTTCTAGAGTACAATATGCCTGGGCTGAGGCTTATCTCTACCTTCTTTGGTAGCAGGTTAACGATTTTCTTCTGTAATCCAAATTGTCTGTCATCTACGAAAGAGCTCAGGTGCAGGTATCCGGTGTTCTTGGCGTATTCTAGGAGTTCCTCTTTGAATTCTAGCATGCTGTTGGCTCCTGGGTAGGGGTAAAGCGTCCTCTCCCCCCGGGAGTCTACAAAGCCTATGATGAATCCCGTTCTGCCTTTGAGTATGGATATCCCTCTTGTGTTAACCCCATAATCCTTGAAGTCTTCAAGCATAATCCTGCCTTCTGGATCGTCTCCTAATGCCCCGATGAAGCCTGTTCTCAGGCCCAGCCTTGCAAGTCCTGCTATGGTGTTCGCAGCCGATCCTCCTGGCAGTTCCTCGAAGTCAAGGATCTCCTGGTGTTCTCCCTCCTTTGCGAGATCTTTGACCCGATACAATCTGTCCAGGTTCAGTGCACCAAAGCCGATAACATCCATTCTAACATGTTAAATGTAATGCGGCGATGACCTTCTTCTCACCGAACATCCTGTTGTATGTACTACAAGCCTTACCCGTTCTCTCCACTATCAACTCAACACCCCTAGATTCAATAAATTTTCTGGTTTCTGGTGGAACACTCATCATCCCAGAGTTGCCTGTGCCGATGATCAACAGGTCCGGTTTCCTTCCGATAATCTCTGAGATATCCCCGACCAATAGCCTATGTCCCTCCTTCCGCCACCAGTCTGATTCCACGTGATCCTCAAGCATTACTACATCGCTCGTATAGGCCTTACCGTCTATGACAATCCGGCCGAAGTCGTAGCTGTCTACCCTCATTTTGGATTATGCTACTTCACCCATTTCCAGTTCTATCTCAATCAACCTCTTCTGGTAGTCTTCCATTATCCCTTGATAGATGTCTGCACCCACTCTTCCCTGCCGGTACCTTTCCTCGAGGATCTGGATTTTGTGCTCTAGTTTGTCTTTTTCTTCCTTTAACTCCTGGAAGATATGATTCCCATCAATCCTCTTCTCTCTGCTGGTTTCTTCCGGTCCACCGGAAACGATCCTCTTCACTGTCCTGTAATCCTCATATTCCCCCTCTTTTTCATCTTTTCTTTCATCCTTATAGCTTAGCCTGAATCCCTCGTTGAGTTTTTTCACCATTGCATATAAGTCCCTGTAGAGTTCCTTCTCTCCGCTGGAGTCCATAAGCTCTTCTGCGGATATCGCCCAAGGTATCAGGGTGGATTCCTGTTCTCGGATTGCTGTCAGAAAATCATCCATGGTGATGTCTCTCTCAGATGACTCGGATACTGCCTTTTTCCAGGGGATGCTTGCCGCATTATTGCAGATTTCATCGATGTCCGCTGCAGAGTAGCCCTCCGTTAATTCCGCCAGCTTTTCTAAGTCCACTTCAGGGGACAAGGGTTTCCCCAGCGTGCAAATCCCAAAGATTTCAATCCTTGAATGAAAATCTGGTGGGGGGATGAATATCCTCTTGCTGAATCTCCCAGACCTCCTTAGTGCGGGGTCAAGCTCCCAGGGTGTATCTGTTGCAGCTATAACCAATACGTCTTCACTCAGCCCCTCCACGCCGCTCATGTCCATTAGAAACTGATTCAGTATTCTCTTCTTCGAGCTGTCAAGAGAACTCTTGCGGCTGCAGAGGGCATCTATCTCGTCAAAGAATATGATCGCTGGCGCGTTTTTGCTTGCTTGTTCAAACACTCTATGTATCTCATCAGCACCCTCCCCTTTCTCTCCAACAATGTCGCTGATGTTTACGTTGAAGAAGGAAACACCGCACTCCCCAACAGCCGCTCTTGCAAGTTGAGTCTTCCCACATCCTGGAGGCCCATACAATAATATCCCTCCGCCGGTTTTCTTCCCGAATTTCTGGGATACTTTGGTGTGGGTTAGGGGGTAGATTATTGATTCAGTGATCTCCTTTTTTGCATTCTCCAACCCTCCAACGTCTGAAAAGGATATCGTCGATTTTTCGACTGGGGTGGAATCCATAACGCCGAGTTCAGTGCTCAGGGATATGGGTTTTAACCTAACCTCTGTTTCATAATTCCTCTTCGCATTTTTACTGTTCTTGGAACATAGAGGAAAGTGTGAGACAACCTCCGCCCCTTGCCCTTCACAGTGTTCGCACAGGAGGTAGGGTATATATATTATCGCATCGAGCATCACATCGCAGTTGGATAAATAGCGGATAACTCTTGCGATCTTCTCTATGGAATACTCTATCATACTTCGGTGATACGAGTTATCGACGGTGTCTGTAGTCTCTAAAAAATAGGACAGGTCATATCTTCTATCATCGAATTTCGGCAAGTAGTATGCTGGTTTAACATAGTACTCCCTGATCTCGCTCTCATCTATGGCGATCCTCATTATGTTGAACAGGCTGTTGCTTTTTGGTTCAAAGACCATGACAAGACCATGTCTTGCGAGCTCAATCACCATATCCTGGTCTAATTCAGTGCACTCCACGCTGCCTCTTTCAAGTATGTAGCTGAGGGTGTTCAGCATCCCGGAGGGTAGATCAATCACCTTCCTCAGTATGTCTGTTTTCTCTACCTGTGGTTTTGTATGAACAACCCCTTTGTGGTACATGTGATACAGGTCTGCTGTTGAAAGGTCGACGTAGAGATTATTTCGTTTTACATGGGTTATGGTGTTCCTGAAGAGAAGGCCTTTATCGACTTTTTTCAGCCTTGTTACCCCCAGCTTGGCTAACGGCAAGTACTTTTTATGCAGTCTTACCCTCGGATTGCCTTCGGCGAAGTCTAATACATTCCTCTCGAATTTTTCCGAAATAGCGAAGGATAAAGTATCTACTTTATTGATTTTCATTACAAACACGCAAGGATACGACAAATTGCCTTAGGCAATTTGTGTACAGCGACGAAGTCGCTTGTACTGCGTCCTTCAGGTCGCAGAGGAACAC
>JAFGDV010000038.1 GCA_016931955.1 Candidatus Altarchaeota archaeon
AAAAGAAACGCGCCCGAAAGAAAAAGGAATTCGCCTACGGCGAATTCAACGGAAGGTAGGGTTGATAAGGGCGGAAACCCGCAGGTGTCTGCCCTTATGTGTCAGATCACCTACTTCGGCGTTTTATTGTCGTCCGACTCCCTTCGACAAGTCGACTGGAGTCGAATAACTATTGGTGTCCCTGTAAGTTATCTTGTTGCTCTAGTGCACCATCCTTTACAGGCTAATTTCTGGGCCAGTTAGTATATATGGGCGTACTACTCATAAGTAACAAATTACTCCACTAAAATGACCTCAACTAACCTAGAGGGCATATTCTACTTTTATATCGAGAACAAGGTAACGGATGTGGGTTTACGCCTCGATATTGCCAAGGATATCCCTGATGAACTGGAAATTCGAGTAGACAATATAACAAAAAACAAAGTTAGAGTTTACTTGAGAGGTAAAGAACAAGCAGTTGAGCGATTTTACAAATATATTAAAAAAAAGAAAAAAATAGGAAAAGCTGAAAACTACTCTATTTCTGAACTAAAACTGATGGAAGAAGCAGGTTGCATAAATATTGATACAAACAGGTTTTTCCATAAATTAGAATGTGAACAGATGGGGAAATTTGTAGATGTAGGTATAGAAATGCGAGAAGAAATAACAGCCATGAAGGAGGAAATACAAAAACTACCTAAAAATCTGGCTAAGGAACTAAAGAAAGTTCTTACTTAACCCGCGATAACATCTCCCCCCAACATCAGCACAGTATTTAAAGAACAAAACCCTCAGTCATGTAAGGTGATACGAACAAGCTCCTCGCTCACTACCTCGGCGTCAACCTTTTTCTTAGAAAGAAAAACGTTGACGAAAAAGAAAGGAATTCGCCAGAGGCGAATTCTTAGGGTTGATACGCGAGAGCGCATAGCGCTCTGTGCGCCAATACACTTATGTGTATTGCGCGAGGGCATGAGATGCCCTTATGTTGATAAGGGGTGGACCTTGGTTCTCGCACTTATTCGCTGACGTCGTAGGTTTTATGCCCTTATAAATATGAAATCACATATTTTAAGACCCAAAATGCAGGCAGAGGCTAAGAAGAAGGTAGAAAAGGAGGAGTTCAGGCATCTGGTGCGTCTCTCTGGCGTGGTCTTAGACGGTAATCTAGATCTTATCAGAGCCCTCACTCGCATAAAGGGTGTCGGTCAGAGGACTTCGGTCTCGCTCATAGACTCCTTAGGTATGGAGCATAAGATAAAACTCGGCTCACTTAATGAGGCTCAAGTGGATAAGTTAGAGGAGGGTATTAAGGGCCTTGATAAGATCATCCCTTCTTGGATGGTTAACAGACAGAAGGACAACTATACTGGAGAAAACATGCACCTCACCGGACCTGATTTGGATATGGCCTTCAGAGAGGACATAAACCTGCAGAAGAGGATTAAGTCATATAAGGGGATAAGACACAGCATGGGTCTGCCGGTTAGGGGTCAGAGGACGCGAACCTCTTTCAGGACTGGGGCAACAGTCGGCGTTAAAAGGAAGAAAACAAAGGTGTAGGATATGGGTGATCCACGAAAACAGAGGAGGAGGTATGAAAGGCCACAGCATCCCTGGAGGTCCGATAGGATAACCGAGGAGAATGAACTCTGCAAAAAATACGGTCTGAAAAACAAGAAAGAGATCTGGAAAGCCAAGTCAAGGACAGGGAGGTTCAGGGAGCAGGCAAGGAAACTCCTCGGATCATCAGGCGAGGAGAGGGAAAAAGAATCCAAGGAGCTTTTAGATAAGCTGAACAGGTTAGGGATCCTAGAAAGCCCATCGATAGAGGACGTTCTGGGATTGAATGTGGAGAACCTGCTAGAGAGAAGGTTGGAGACGAGAGTGTATAGGGGGAATCTGGCGAACACGATAAAGCAGGCAAGACAGTTAATAGTCCACGGCCACATTATAGTAGGCGACAACGTGGTGAGTATTCCAGGATACATAACACCGAAAGATGAAGAAGACAAAATCAAACTCAACGAAAAAATAAAGGTGGTAAAACTTGACGAAGGAAAGCAAGGAGAAAAAGTCCCCGAAAAAGAAAAAGCCTGAAGAGAGGGTAGAGGAAAAAGAGGAGGCTGCGGAGGAGACCCCCAAAGCTGCTGAGGAGGAACCAGTTGAAGAGAAAGAGGTGAAGGGGGAACAAAGGAAAAAGAAGGAGAGTGGACTTTGGGGTATACTGAACATCTATTCATCGAAGAATAACACCATACTTCATGCAACAGACATAACAGGGGCTGAAACCATCAGCATAAAATCAGGCGGCCAAATAGTGAAATCTCAGCGTGAGGAATCCTCTCCCTATGCTGCAATGCAGTCAGCATTGAGGCTGGTGAAGGATATCAAAGACAAGGGATTCGAAGGAGTCCATATAAGGGTGAGAGCCCCCGGAGGCCACAATGGACCAAGATACCCTGGTAAAGGTGCTCAGGCTGCTATCAGGGTTATATCGAGGAGCGGGATACATATTGGGAGAATAGAGGATGTGACACCACTCCCATACGGCGGCTGCAGACCGAAGGGGGGTAAAAGAGGCAGACGCGTTTGAGAGAAAATGAATGTAAAAATCACCAACAAAAAAAATAATCGGGTTGAATTCAATGTTTCCGGAATCACTGCGAGTCTTGCTAATGCATTCCGAAGGGCTGTTATCTCAGAGGTCCCAATTATGGCTATTGAGGATGTAACCTTCTACCAGAACTCATCGATGATGGACGACGAAGTATTAGCCCACAGACTGGGTCTAATCCCGCTGAAGACCGATCCGGGGGGGATTGAAACCATGCGTGTAAGCTTGAAGTCTGAAGGTCCTGGAACCGTATACTCTAAGGAGCTTAAACCCATGGAAAAGAGGGTGAAAGGTAAGTCATCTTCTCTAGCAGCTTACGATAAAATACCCATCATGAAACTGACGGAGGGCCAGAGGATCGAGTTGGAGGCAACTGCTCAGATGAGAAGCGGGAGAGAACACATAAAATGGCAGGGGGGGCTGGCTTCCTATGAGATAGAGAAGGATGGCTCCTTCAGTTTTTTCGTGGAATCCTACGGACAGATGCCAGTTAATGAATTAATAAACAAAACATTCGAAGTATTCAATAAAAAGATCAAGGAACTTAGATCACAACTAAAATAATCACATGCGGGGGTGCCCGAGTCCGGTCAAACACACGTCTTACCCCCTTTAATAACACTAAACATTTTGCCACCCATAAGGCGTTGTGGGCTAAAGGGGCACGGTTGAGGGCCGTGTGGCATAGGCCTGCGCGAGTTCGAACCTCGTCCCCCGCAACCTTTTCATAAAAGGTTGATCAAAAGGAATTCGCCTAAAGGCGAATTCAAAAGAAGGGTTGGGTTGATAAGGGAGGGAACGTAGTTCCCACCCTTATGTATCGAACAACTCGTCCCCCGCAACTGCCACTGTCAGTTGACACTTGGGAGCCACATGCGCTCCCTGATGTCGCTTAGTGGCTCTTAACAAATCAAAAGGGAAGAATGGGTTTGGCACGGAGAGTGTTTTGATAAAATGCCTAGAACGTATGAATTCGAGGACCCAAGGAGGGTGGATTTGATGGATAGGCTTCGGGAAGCGGCTAGGGTTAATGATGCAGGCATCTGGAAGGCGTTGGCTGAGGAGTTGTCTCGCTCAAGGAAGGATAGGCATGCAGTTAACCTATGGAAGGTAAACAAATACACGAAGAAGGGGGACACTGTTCTCGTGCCAGGCAAGCTTTTAGGAGACGGTGTCTTGGATCATAGGGTTGATGTTGCCGCGTTCAAGGTCAGTGAATCAGCTAAGGATAAGGTAGAGGCTGCTGGCGGGAAGGTTATCTCAATCCATGAATTGGTGGAGAAGAACCCGAAGGGCTCCAATATTGTGATGATTGGTTAAGATGATAGTTAACGCTGAGGGGCAGGTTTTAGGCAGGCTGGCGTCGTTCGTCGCCAAGCAGGCGTTGCTCGGAGACGAGGTTATTGTAGTGAACGCTGAGAAGGCGCTGGTCTCGGGTAAGGGAGATATGGTGAGGGGTAAGGAGTTAGAGAAGCTGGATATAAGGAACATAGGTAACACAAAGAAGGGCCCCTTCCACCAGAAGAGACCTGATAAGTACGTTAGAAAAGCCGTCCGCGGCATGCTTCCTTGGAAGAAGGCCAGCGGCAGAGAAGCCTTTAAGAGGATTCAGGTTTATATAGGCATCCCCGAAGATGTTATAAAAAAGGTGCATAATGTGGGGAAGATTGAGATACATAACTTAGATGACATGAAAAAGGGTTTAGTGGAGTATACTACAGTCGCTGAAATCTGTAAGTCCATAGGTGGAAAATGGTAGAGAAACAAATTCACAAGGCAGGGAAAAGGAAGATGTCTATTGCTCGGGCGACGGTGAAAAAGGGCAGGGGTAGGGTGACCATAAACGCTGTACCTCTTGACGTCTATCAGCCAGAGATTGCTCGATTCAAGATTTATGAGACTCTGATGCTTGCATCAGATCACGTGGACTTGAAGAAGATTGATTTGTCGGTGAGCGTGAGGGGTGGCGGTGTCATGGGGCAGGCTGATGCCATACGTTCCTCGATAGCAAGGGGTCTGGTAGAGTTTTCGGGTAGTGATGAATTACTTAACGCGTATATATCCAATGATAGGACGCTGATAGCCGGGGACCATAGACTGACGGAGCCTCATAAACCAAGTCAGAGCAGTAAGGGTCCAAGGCATAAAAGACAGAAATCATATAGGTAGGAGGAATACAAAATGATTATTCCAATCAGGTGTTTTAGCTGCGGTAAACCGATAGCCAAGGACTGGGAGGAATACAAAGAAAGGACATCTGCTGGAGAGGATTCCAAGAAGGTCCTCGACTCCCTGGGCTATGATAGGTACTGCTGTAGGAGGATGTTTATCTCCCACTCAGAAGTCATCGATGATGTGATGAGGTACAGGAGACTTCAATAGATAAAATGGAATACACTAAATTCGAAATCGCCAGACTGATTGGTGCACGTGCGTTGCAGATAAAGATGGGTGCGCCAGTCTTGATAGATATCCCATCAGGTGTTAATAGGCCGCTGGATATAGCGAAGCAAGAACTCGAAAAAGATGTTTTACCTATAACAGTTAAAAGGAAGGAGCCAAGATGACTGAGGAGATTGACGTATCAACCGAAGACTTTCTTGTCCCATTGGATGATTACCTCTCGAACGGGGTCCATGTTGGATTGAAGTATAGAACAAAGGATATGAGGGAATTCATATACAAGATCAGGCAGGATAAACTCTGCGTCTTTGACGTGAGAAAAATAAACGATAGGTTGAGGATTGCCGTAGACTTCATCTCAAGATATGATCCGAAGAATGTTGTAGTGATTTCTAATAGGGTGTACGGCAGAAAGCCGATAAAGAAGTTCTGCGAATACGTTGGCTGCACGGCAATAGAAAACCGCTTTGTTTCAGGGACCCTGACGAACCCGGAGATAGAAGACTACGTTGAAGCAAAACTGCTTATAGTCACGGACCCCAGCAGTGATCAGCAGGCTATTAAGGAGGCTGCTCTGGCCGGGATACCCGTTGTGGCAATCTGCGACACAAACACCAGGTCAAAAAACATAGACTTGATCATACCATCCAACAATAAAGGTAAGAACTCTCTCGCATTGATCTACTGGATACTCAGCAAGGAGATTCTGAAGAAGAGGGGTGTGGGGGAATTTAACGCTCAGCTCGATGATTTCATATCCAAGGCCGAACCCCAACCCTACTTATTGAAGATGCAGGAACTGCAGAGAAGGCAGAGGCGGAAGAAGAGGAGGGGGTAGATAGGGTTAAAGATTAACCTTATAAACTGCTTTATCGCCTAGTTCTTCCTCAATCCTCATCAGTTGGTTGTATTTCGCGTTCCTCTCGGATCTGCAGGGGGCGCCGGATTTTATTTGGCCGGTTCCTAGACCGACAACAAGGTCTGCTATGAAGCTGTCCTCTGTCTCCCCCGAGCGATGTGATACCATCACATTCCATCCGTTTTCCATTGCGATGTGTGCAGCATCAATTGCTTCAGATATCGTGCCTATCTGGTTTATCTTCAACAAAAGAGCGTTGCAGGCTTTCAGTTCAACCGCTTTCTTGATCCTTTTCACGTTCGTGACCAGCAGATCATCACCCACAAGCTGAACCCTTTCGCTGTTTTTTTCCGTAAACGCCTTCCATGAGCCCCAGTCGTCTTGGGCGAAGACGTCCTCGCATGATACTATAGGGTATTTTTGGAGCAGGTCAACGTATATGTCTGAAAGCTCCTCTCCTGAGATTTTTCTTCCCTCGAAGACATAGTTACCCTCATCGTAGAACTCGGAGGCTGCGGCGTCTATTCCCATCTTCACCTTGCCGTTGTAACCCGATTCCTCAACAGCCTCCAAGATAAGCTCTAGGGGCTCCTCCGCCTGAGAAAGGGGGGGCGCAAAGCCGCCTTCATCGCCTACGTTGATCGCGTTGCGCCCGTACTTTTTCTTGATTATGTCCTTCAGGCTTTGGTAGACCTCGGAACACATCCTCACTGCTTCGCGTAAATCCCCCGCGCCAACGGGCAGGATCATGTACTCCTGTATGTCCAGTTTGTTGCCGGCATGCTCTCCCCCATTTACGACGTTCATCGAAGGCACCGGCAATGAAGTATCCCCCCCTGAAAGAGTGGAGATCCACTTGTATAATGGAATCCCCTGCTCTAATGCAGCCGCCCTTGTAACCGCCATGCTGACGCCGAGAATAGAATTCGCCCCAAGTTTTGATTTGTTTTCTGTGCCGTCCAGCTCGATCATCAATGAATCTATTTCCCGCTGTTTCCTGCAGTCTAAGCCGATTACCTTCTTGGAGATTATTCTGTTGACGTTTTCCACTGCCTTAAGAACGCCTTTCCCATGATACCTCTGTTCTTTATCCCTCAGCTCTAATGCTTCATGTACTCCAGTGCTCGCCCCAGAGGGGATCATGGCCCTTGAAACACCTTTCGCGGTCCTGAGATCGACCTCCACAGTAGGGTTGCCCCTGGAGTCAAGAACCTCTCTGGCGTGAATCTCTTCGATCCTAAAACTCATATAATAGATTTAGCTTAGAATAAAAAAAGAGCCCTTATTCCTTCAGTTTGAACTTGTAGCCGTATCTTATGATCCCATTGCTGCCGTCTGCTATCACCTTCCTGAAGACCAGCTCGACCTTTTTCCCTATCTCAAGGTCCTCTGGCTTGCAGTCGACTATCTGGGCTGTGATGAAGGGACCCTCAACAAGCTTTATGACCCCGATGACGTAGGGTTTCATGAACTCGAAGCCCTCTGAAGGCGTATGCACAATTGTATAACTGTATATCTCTCCTTCGCCGGAGTATTTAACCTCCCGTACATCGCCTGAACGCCTGCAGTTTGGGCACAGTTGCCTTAGCGGAAAGAATTTTTCGCCGCAGTTTTTGCATTCTGTCCCGACCAGATTGTATCTCTGAGGTATCAGCCTCCAGTGTACTGCAACACCCCTCGACATCTTAGTCAACCTCAAGTATGTGGATCACGGTTGTGGCTCCTGAGCCGCCAACGTTATGGATCAATCCCAGTCTCGCATCCTTGACCTGTCTTTTACCTGCATCCCCTCTCAGCTGCAGGGTGGCTTCCACTGCCTGCGCTATCCCAGTAGCACCTACTGGATGGCCCTTACCCTTAAGTCCGCCACTCGTGTTTATCGGAATCCTGCCGTCGAGGGCCGTATCCCCCCCCTCCGTCAGTCTTCCGCCTTCACCAATGCCGCAGAAGCCCAGGCCCTCTATGGCCAGGATCTCCGCGATGGAGAAGCAATCATGCACTTCGGCGAATTCTATGTCCTTTGGCTTAATCCCTGCCTTCTTGTAGGCCTTTCCTGCGGCAAGTATCGTCGAATCCATCCTGGAAAGGCTCTTCCTGTCGTGGAGCGCTAACGTATCAGTAGCAGTCGACGAAGCCCTGATCCATACAGGGTTCTTGGATAGCTCCTTTGCCTTTTCTTCTGAGGCCAGAACTACTGCTGCGGCTCCGTCGCTGAGGGGTGAACAGTGGAGCAGCCTTAGGGGATCCGCTATGAGAGATGACCTCATAACCTGATCCAAGGTGACCCTGAAGGGGAACTGTGCATTTGGGTTCAGGCAGGCGTTGTCGTGGCTTTTAACCGCGACCTGGGATATCTGCTCAATCGTCGTCCCGTACTCGAACATGTGGCGTCTCGCCATAAGGGCGTAGATGCTCGGAAAAGTGGCTCCTTTAAAGGTCTCCCATTCCTGGTCTCCCGCGCCCATCAATGTGACGGTTGCATAGGAGGCTGAGACATCGGTCATCTTCTCGACGCCGCCTGCAACCACTATGTCCATTTCGCCGGATTTTATGGCTAGATAGGCCTCCCTCAGGGCGAGGCTGCCGGAGGCGCACGCCCCCTCGACCCTTACCGCTGGAATCCCTATAAGGCCGCTGTAGTCTGCGACCAATGCCCCAATATGCTCTTGGCCCGAGAAAAGGCCGGGCGACATAGAGCCTATGTAGAGCCCCTCGATGTCTTCGCCTTCTATTCCAGCGTCGATTATCGCCTTAGTCCCGGCCTTGGTTATTAGATCACGGTATCGCTGATCCCATAGTTCGCCGAACTCTGTGATCCCGATTCCGATGATCGCTACTCTGCCGCTCATTTTTTATGGCTTCTCCAATTTCACTCCCTTGATCTTGCCCTTGAATTTGGCATAGGTTGAATATTCGACGTACTCTTTTCTGTCCATGTAGGCCTTTAGGGGTTTACTGTTCCTTCTTTTTTCGTTCTCCTTTGTGACTTCTATGATGAACGCATCGCTTCCAGCGCCTGAGCCGTAGGATACAGCCAGTACCCTATCCCCTGAGACTGCATCGTCTAGTATCCTTGCCAGCCCCAGCATGGTTGAACCAGAGTACGTGTTTCCAATATATGGAGTCAATAGACCCGTCTCCAGCCTCTTCTTTTCTATCCCCAGTATCTCCGCCGCCTTTAAAGGGAATTTCCCGTTGGGTTGGTGGAATACCGCGTAGTCGAAATCCTCTGGTTTTAGATTGTTCCTTTTCATTATCTCCTTCGCCGCCTCTATAACGTGCTTGAAGTATGCCGGCTGTCCTGTGAACCTTGCGCCATGGGATGGGAACTCCTGTCCTTCCCTCCTCCAGAAATCAGGGGTGTCGGTGGTATATGAATAGGTGTCTAGGATCCTGGCTATGAGGTTGTCTTTCCCTATTATGTACGCTGCACCGCCTGCAGAGGCTGTGTACTCCAACGCGTCCCCGGGCTTCCCCTGTGATGTGTCCGCTCCAACAGCCATCCCATACTTGATCATCCCAGACTTCACGAGGCCCATGGTCGTCTGTATTGCTGCTGTTCCCGCCTTGCATGCGAACTCGTAGTCGGCAGCAGTCATGTCCGGTACCGCGTCGATTGCGGCCGCAACTATCGTGGAAGTCGGTTTCACGACGTATGGATGGGATTCTGAGCCAACATAGATCGAACCAATCTCCTTTGGATTTATCCGGGCGTGTTGTACGGCGTTTCTGGCTGATTCTACTGCGATGGTTGCTGTGTCCTCGTCCAGTGCGGGGACTGTTTTCTCGTATATGAGGAGGGAATTCTTTATGCTTCCTGCGTCATCACCCCAGACCTTAGCGATTTCTTCCGTCTTTATCCTATATCTTGGTATGTATACTCCGTAGCCTACTATTCCGACATCCATTTTCATCTAGCTGACACACCCCCTCAGGTTTTTCACTAGCTCGTCTTCTGAGCGTATCTTTGATACTATTAGTGGAATCTTCTCCAGTGTCGCTATCTTGACTGCCAGTTTGTCCACCTTCTTGGGCGAGAGCCCGTGGAGGACTATCATCTTCGGCTTCGGGTGTGTTACCTTCACCGCTATCAGAGGTGATCTGCCGAAGTGGACCTTGGTGAATATTAATGCTCGATCTTCGCTGGCGCCGTAGATTCCCAGAAAGTCCTTCTCTGAGAGTTCGAGTATGGCTTTTATCGAGTCAATTACTGTGTAACCCCAGATATCCTCCAGCTGTGAGTCTTCCCCTGCTATGATTTCCCCTTCAACTGCCTCTATTATTTCGTCTGCTGGTATGGGAGACAGGAAGTCTCTTATGTCCAGGATAGCATCCACCTTTAATCCTTCGGAGAACTTTTTCACCATGCCTCCGCCATTTTTCATGTCCGAGTATATGAGGGTCTCTATGAACCTCCTGATGAATATGGCGCCAGGTGATCTTCTCCTCCCTGATTCATAGTCTGATATAACGGAGGATGAGATCCTGAGATTTCTGGCGATATCGCATTGCCTTATCATGAATATTTCGCGCCATTTTTTCATCACAACGCCAGGATTTTCTGATAAGACGATTTCTCCGGCTATGTTTCTTGTGAGTGTTTGGTTGGATGTCATCTCTTTTCCTGATGTATTCCCTATACTATAACTACAGAAATTGGGTGTCTTATTATAAATAGGTTGGGGAATATAAAACGTCGATTGTCGAAGATGAAAATAGTGCCAGACACGTCCGTCATAGTCGACGGCAGGATATCAGAGATACTGGAAGAACTCGAGGATAAAGGAGTGGATATAATAATCCCAGAAGCCGTTGTATCGGAACTAGAATATCAGGCGAACCTCGGCCGTGAGACAGGCTTCGACGGCCTGCGAGAGCTGAACGCTCTAAGGAAGATGGCAGAGGAATCAAGAGAAAAGATGGCCATCTCCTTCTATGGGGAAGCGCCCACCGCTGAAGAGATAAAGAAGGCCAGAATCGGGATGATAGACAGCCTCATAAGAAAGGCCGCCATAGAAAACAAGGCAACTCTGATAACAAGCGATAGAATACAGGCCCTGGTGGCTGAAGCGAAAGGGATCAAGGTAGAATACATCGGGCCCAAGGTGAAGAAAATCGCCCCAAAAATATTCGACCTATTCGATTCAGAGACCATGTCAGTGCACTTGAAAGAAAACTCCCCCATGCTCGCGAAGAAGGGGCACGTGGGCAGGGTCAAATTAACAAGCATAGGAGAAAAGCTTTCAAGGGAAGAGATCGAGGAATACGCCAGGGAGATAATAGAATTCAGCTACTCGGATTCGAAAAGCCAGATAGAGTTGGAGAGAAAAGGCGCCACTGTGGTGCAGTTGGGCGACCACAGGATCGTGATTGCGAGGCCTCCTTTCAGCGACGGCCTTGAGATAACCGCGGTAAAGCCCTTGGTGAGGACGACATTGGATGACTACGACATCTCCAAGAAGCTCTTAGATCGGTTGGAAAAACAGGCGGAAGGCATATTTGTAGCGGGTTCCCCTGGAGCGGGTAAGACGACCTTCGTCCAAGCCCTCGCTGAATTCTACCTCAACAAAGACAAAATCGTTAAAACAATGGAGCATCCCCGAGACCTTCAGGTCCCGGATGTTGTGACACAATACAGCCCATTGGAGGGCTCCATGGAGAATACTGCTGATATACTTGTACTT
The DNA here is from genome assembly GCA_016931955.1 of Candidatus Altarchaeota archaeon. Lineage (GTDB taxonomy): Archaea > Altiarchaeota > Altiarchaeia > IMC4 > QMZM01 > JAUWTD01. The sequence continues at coordinate 11,549 of JAFGDV010000038.1, forward strand.
GTCAGACCTGACTACACCATCTTCGATGAGCTGAGGAAGACCAGAGACTTCGAGGTCTTCGCCGACATGCGTCTTGCCGGAATCGGTTTAGTGGGTGTTACACACGCCAACAAGGCGATAGACGCGATCCAGAGACTAGTCGGCAGGGTTGAATTAGGGATGATCCCGCACATCGTCGACACAGTGATCTACATAGAAGCCGGTAGAATAAAGAAGGTCTATGAGCTCAGCATGGTCGTTAAAGTACCCCACGGCATGCGGGAGGCAGATCTTGCGAGACCGGTCATAGAGGTTAGGGACTTCGAGACCACTAAGCCAGAATACGAGCTCTACTCATACGGCGAAGAAGTGGTAGTGATACCCATACAGGAGAGGGCTAAAAAAATGATAGAACAACCTGGTTTCTCTCTGACGAAAAAGCAGATCATCCTGAAGTCGAAATCACACCGTGACGAACCGGTAAGTGTCTTCGCAGATAATGAGTTCATATGCCGTGGAAGGGCTAACGGCTCCGGTAGCATAAAGATAAAGAGGAACACCGCTCATGGGCGGACGCTGATTGCTGCGATGGACTCCGGGAAAAAGATAACATTGAGTTAGAATGGCAGCCTGTAACCGCTATTCTGGGGAAGACGACTTTAGGTATCCTGCCCTGAAGTGCAGACTGGAATCGTTCAAGAGATTCAAGTACACTACCAGGGGCAGAGGGATCGAGGTAGAAGGCATCTTCATCTACAAGTTGGCTCTGCCGCAGAGGAATTCTAAAGTATATGTCGGCTTCATCGACTCCATGGAGGAATACAGGCTTCTTAATCTTAGGCCGCCTGAAAAGGATCTATTGAAGATTTGGTGCCACATCCCCTCTAATCTGGCAACTAGGGAGCGGCTTCTCTCGAAGCCCAACCTGAGGCTGAGGGGCAAGGTCAGTGTAGAAGGAAACAACCTGGAATCCAAGACACTAATTGTAGAAGACCTTGAATTTCTACCAGTGGAATACACCGCGGTCGGGGCTCCGGCCTTCATCGACTTGGATGATATGTTTTCTTGCATATATTCCAGAGGTCCTGAGTTATACGAGCACGGGCCTCTTCTCCTCCTCGCAAGCCTCGTCGGATCGGAGAGGAAATCCAGGTACTTCCCAGAAGAAAACGCGGGCTGCGGAATAAACATGGGCTCCTCTGCAGAGGATTCTCCCAGAAAGGTAAGCTCTGGTAGGATAACCTCCTCCATGAGAAAGCAGCTGTTGGATTTCATAAGAAGGGTTAATATAGGTTCATTAGATTCCATATCCGATAAATTCAGGTGGAACCGCTTTCTATCCATCGAAGATCCACTAATACTCTCAAGGACAATACAGACAAAGAATGAGATCGACTGGAATCTTGTATCTGACATAGACGGCATCAATAACCTAAAGAGGTCAAGATTCATCACCTCGGACATCAACCTTGTCTTTGACCCTAACATCTTTCCAAGAAAGATGAACAGGGATGATTTAAAGAATCTCAGGCAGACCATCTTGTTTGCAAAATCAACCTCTGGGATGAGTTACTCTGCGGAAGCAGACGCCTGGATAGAGAACGGCATAGACAAGGTTGTGAGGGATCTGGCTAAACGCGTCGACTACGCTCCTTTCCTGTTCAGGTACAGGTTGGAGCCTCTCTGCGATGCTTTTCTGAGAGCCAACCACCTAGAGGACCTTCTCCTGGGGGGGAGCATTGGGATAAAAAGAAAGGACGTCAAGGACTTCTTCAGTATAGCAGAGGACGCTGCCTGCGACTTCGCAGAATACTCTCGACCCTACGTAGATGAGAGAGTATTCAGTTCCATCTTGGACAGCATGAACGACAAGCGTCTGCAGAACCTATACAGGGAGCTGCTGGTGAAGGGTGGCATGACCGAAAACGACATGAAGCTCTTCCTCGAGAAACACGCAGTTGCGGAGAAAAAAGCTGACTCCCTCGTATCCTCTCTGCTACACTCAGAACCTGTTCTGGTGGTCAAACAGGGAAGCCTTTATAGACCGGTCGGATAATTTTTTTAACAGGATACCATATTATTAACCCACAAGATGAGAGAGAAAATAGAGAGCTTTTTAAAGAAGAAGACAGATGAGATCAATGAATTGGCTGAATTCTATCCAGAGAAGAAGGCGCTCTACATAGACTACACTGACTTGGAGAGATTCGACCACGAAGTAGCTGAGGAATTGATTCAGAAGCCTGACGAAGTCATCAGCTTATTCGATGAAGTCTTATCTGGCATGAATATTCCGACCATGGAGGAAAACCCCCGCATACATGTGCGCTTCAAGAACCTGCCTAAGGAGAGAGGCTACACCCTAATGATTAGGGACGTGACTTCAAGCTACATCGGAAGGTTTATGGCTGTTGAAGGCGTCGTTAACAGGATATCGGACATACTACCCAAGGTTTCAGTCGCCAGATTCTACTGCAACAGATGCGGTGAAGGCCATGACGAAATACAGTCGACAAGGTTCCTCACCGAGCCTGTCTTCTGCAGAAACTGCAGGAGGAAGGACTTCAGGTTCGTTCCGGACGAATCTGAGTGGACTGATGTTCAGAGACTGCAGATCCAGGAGCCTCTTGAGTTGCTGGAAGGCGGCGAAGAAGCCAGGCAGATCGAGGTCTGGGCTGAAGATGATTTAACAGGTGAGGTCACAGCAGGCGACAAGATAATAGAGACCGGCGTTATGAGGCTTCTGCCCCCTCAAAAGAGGGGTTCTGTGTATCGGAAATTCCTTGAAGCCAACTTCCTTGAGAGCGTTGAGAAGGAATTCGCTGAGCTTGAGATCTCAAAAGAGGAGGAGAAGGAGATAAAGAAACTTTCGAAGGATCCTAGGAGCTATGAAAAGATCATCAACTCCATTGCGCCGTCCATCTACGGATACAAGGAGATCAAAGAGGCTGTGGCTTTGCAGATGTTCGGCGGCCGTTACGGTAAGAAACTGCCTGACGGAACCTCCGTAAGATCCGACATGCACATTCTCTTGATAGGTGAGCCGGGGGTTGCTAAATCAAGGCTTCTTCAATATATTAACCAGATCGCGCCGAAGAGCATCTATGTTGCAGGCAAGGGCACTACGGGTGCTGGTCTCACTGTTACGGCTGAACGCGATGAGTTTGCTGAAGGCGCTTGGACGCTGAAGGCTGGAGCATTGATCCTCGCCGGCGGCGGTATCGCGTGCATCGACGAATTCGACAAGATGAGCACCGAGGATAGGAGCGCGATGCACGAAGCCTTGGAGCAGCAGACCGTCTCCGTCGCTAAAGCCGGTATTGTAGCGACCTTTAAGGCTGACACTGCGGTGTTGGCGGCCGCTAACCCTAAGTTCAGCAGATTCGACCCCTATAAGCCTTTATCCGAGCAATTCGATATCCCTGCAACGTTGTTAAGCCGATTTGACCTGATCTTCCCAATCAGGGATATACTAGACAAGGAACAGGATAAAGAGATAGCAGAGCATATCCTGAAGATCCACCGGACGGGTGAGGGTATCAAGGACCTTGAGCCTGAAATACCCACTGAGTTGTTGAGGAAGTATGTAGCCTACGCGAGGAGGAACATCCATCCAGTATTGTCTGATGACGCCGCTGAGAAGATCAAGGAATTCTATATTGAATTGCGTGCTGGAAGCAAGGAGACGGTGATGGCCACCCCCCGGCAGCTTGAGGCCCTTGTCAGGCTTTCAGAGGCCTCCGCCAAGATGAGGTTAAGTAATACTGTCACAGTAAGTGATGCGGAGAGGGCGATCGCCTTGACCGAGTTCGTGTTGAGGGAGATTGCATACGATGAGTCTCTGGGTAGGATCGATATTGACCGGATCGTTAGCGAGCACCCTAAGTCTACCCGTGACCGTATCAGGGTCGTTGAAGACATCATTAACGGCTTGATTGCTGCGTCCGCTGAGGGGATGGCTTCCTTTGACGACATCATCGAGGAGGCGAAGTCGAGGGGCCTTGACCGCTTTACTGCTGAAGGCATACTGTCTGAGTTGAAGAACAAGGGTGTCGTCTTTGAGCCAAGGCATGGCAGATACATGCTGACCGAGGGATGAAATTGAAGTACCTGAAACCCCTCCTCTTGTTGATTGTAATCTACCTACTAGTGCAGGGTCTTGGTTTATGGATTGCCGCTGGTGGCTTATGGGTTAAGGAGGGGGTTGTGGAGCAGATTCAGGATAACCCCGAGCTCGGCGTCGTCGAGAACCCTGAAAGCCTTGAATCCTCTGGCCAGATCTTTCTCTACATCTTGGTTGCTACTGCCTTTCTTCTGTTGTTCATCAGATTCAAGCTGGACTTCATTATCAAGGTCTTTATCAATATCGCGATCTTAGGCGGCCTTCTTTTGACGTTAGTGAATCTCTTCGATTTTCTTGGCTTCTTTGCCGCTGTTTTCTTGTTTGTTTTGAGGCTGTGGAAGAGGGAGGATATCTTTGTGATGAATGTTGTCATTATCTTCACTATCCCTGGGATCGGAAGCTGGCTTGGCGCCTCCTTGGATGTTTTCCCAGCTCTTCTGTTGCTTCTGGTTCTAGCAGCATACGACGTCGTCGCAGTCTTCGGCACGAAGCATATGGTTACCTTGGCTGAGAGTGCGAAGGAGAATATGCCCTTGATGGTCGCCATCCCGGTGGAGGACCGCCACCTCGGTTTGGGCACAGGCGACCTCGTGATGCCCCTCGTCTTCTCCACATCCATGCTGAGACAGTACCCCCTCACTTCCTCTGTTATAACGGTCTTGGGCGGCCTCCTCGGGTTAATAGCGCTGTTCTATTACACAACGAAGAGAAAAGACGTCGTATTACCCGCACTGCCACCGATCACAGCCGGCTTATTGCTTGGATTCGCTTTGAGCTTCCTTATCTTGTAGCCTTGACTTCCAGTATCCCTGGATGTGTGTTTGTGTTGTTGTATCTCAGCGCTGTTGGAAGTCTTGCTGTTTTCCCTTCCACTGGTGGGCCGCATGTGCATAGTGTCTTGTTTTCTCTGAGGTCTTTCACTGAGATGGAGAGGTTGAGTTCTGGGATAGAGGGGCACTGGCTGCAGGTCTTCTCTGTATCCAGCAGCCTTGCGTGGGTTACATTATATGAATCCGTGTAAGCCCACTCAGTGGATAGGAAATCCGCTAACATCCAAGTCCTGCGGTAGACGTCGGATTCCGCGTTTCCTGTAACATGAACACTGAATAATGTGTTGATGAATACGAAGAATCCTGCTAAGGCCAATACTATTACGAGGAGCGAGATCAAGTCTTCTCCGATGAAACCCATCTGAGCCCTGGAATTCATGGGTCCAAGACCTCCAATAGGAACTCTTTTCCCTCGTTTGATGGATCCTCTCTGGTCCAGTAGACGAGTGTGAGAAGGTATCTTCCCTCCCCTGTCAGGTTCACTGTGCCCCTGTATCTTAGGCTCACATCTAGGGGATACTCCTCCGTGCTGGAATTATGTTTCAAGACCCTAACGCTTTCGTTGTTGAAGGCTATGCTGTAACTCTCTGGGATGGTGAGTGGGACCTGCTGCACTGAGCCTATGTCTCCCATGGAATGCACTGAGTTGATTGCTGTGAGAATCTTTGCCGTTTCCGCTTTAGCCCTGCCTAGGTCCATGGAGTCCTGCCATCTATTGTAGGCGGGGTAAACGATTAATGCAGTCAGTAGTAGGACGATGGAGGATAATATAAGGTAAAAGGGAAAAGATTCTATTCCTTTCCCAGTAAGCCTCCTTGGGTTGGGCACTTTCATGAAAGGCTTGCGTTCATGGTATTGTTTGCGTGCTCTATTGCTGTGTCGACCATGCTGCCTGCCTTGCCCATGATGCCGCTCATCACCGCGACAAGCATCACCAGTATCACTGCAGCCAGGATAAAGACTAGGACCCTGGTCTCTATCCCCCTCTCATCCTGTAGGAATTCCTTTATTTTCATTTTTTATTAATATGTAATCGAATATATATAAATAATTCTAAAGTATGATATAAAAGTCTACTAAAATTTGAGTGAACATGATGGGGTTATTTGAGGTATACTGCGGATTCGTGAACAGGCGCCTTGCCTGGATTCTCTTCGGGTTGAAACTGGAGTGGGATCCTGGATTGGAGAAAGCCATCAGATTCACGAAACTCAAAACAAAGCCGCTGGGGGTGATCACGTGCGCTTGGACTACGGCGCTCACAGTGATAGCCTTCACCGTTATATCCTCTCTGACACTGTACTCCCTAGGCCGTGACCCGCTGCCTTCGCTTTTGGCGGGCTTCGTGTTGGCGGTAGTGCTCGCTTACGGCATCTCAGAGTACCCGAAGATCCTGGCAAACAACATGAAGATTAAGTCGCTCGGCCATGCGCCTGAGATAGTGGCTTACCTGATAATCCCATTGAAACAGAACCCCAACCTGGAGGATGCGGTAAAATTCGCTGCAGAGCACGGCGAAGGGCAGATGGCTGAGGACCTTAGGAAGGCACTCTGGGATGTGTGGTCTGGAGCATACAGGTCAGTGGGTGAGGCCCTCCCAGTTCTGGGATACAGGTGGGGTGAGGACATAAAAGGCTTCGAGGATGCCATGTATGCTATTAGGACGTCTCAGATTGAGAAATCGGAGACCCGTCGACTTAATACATTGGATAGGGCGATGGATACGGTTCTTAAGAGCGTGCAGAAGAAGTTCGAGGAATACATAAACTATCTGAGGATACCCACGATGGTCATGTTCGCTGGAGGCGCCCTCCTGCCGTTGGTTATAATAATACTGCTCCCGCTCATCTCTTTTATGGGGATGGATCTAGGAAGCCACTGGAATCTGTTCATCATCCTGATGGCTATTGTCCTGGGAGTGTTCCTCTTCTCAGAGCATACGCTGAGCAAGAGGCCTGCCGCCTTCGCCCCAATACGCATTCCAGACAACTATCCTGGACTTGTTTCGGCTGGGAGGATTAGATTCCTTGGGAGGGAAGGCTCTGCTTGGAAGATCTCATTTGGCTTGGGCGCTGCTATCTCCCTGCTGAGCGTACCTTATCTCCTGGGCGCGTCCTACCCTCTAACAGACATGCTTAATACGATACCCATCGTCATAGGAACCTGCTTCTGCCTCTGGCTGTACATGAGGGGTACGTCGCTCCCGAAAAAAAGGGTGCGTGATTACCTTAAGAGGATGGAGGATGAAACCATTGAGGCTGCATTCCACCTAGGGAACAGGCTTCTTACGGGTATGTCGGCGGAGGAGGCCTTCATCAGGGTTGCTGACATGATGTCCAGTAAGGTCGGGTCGACTATCCCTGCCGTATTGGAGAACGCCATCAGGAACATAAGGTATTTGAACATGAACCTGGAGGGCTCCCTCTTTGACGAGAACAGGGGCGCTTTGAGGGAGATCTCTTCTGGGGTGGTTAAAAGCGTCTTCCGGGTCTTTACTACAACGATGAAGAAGAGCGTAGTATCCGCCTCTGAGGCCTTGCTCGTCGCGGCGAACCACATAAGACAGATTAGGAGGGTTGAGGACTCGCTGAGGGATAAGATCTCGTATACGACTTCCATGATCAAGGCCACTGCCCTCCTGATCAATCCGATGATCTGCGCCCTGGCAGTATACATAGCAAACGTTTTCAGGGAGACCATGGAGAACACTAGATCGATCATCGGCGTCGGAGGGACCGGCTTCAACGCAGGTATGCTTACGGAATCGACCGCTAATCCGGAGATGCTTCAGCTTATCACTGGATTGTATATGATTGCGTTGCTTATTGTTTTGATGCGCTACGTTTCCGTGCTCGAGTGCGGCGATGATCCTATAGCGCATAGACTGCAGATAGCTAAGGGCATACCCATAGCGTTGTCTGCATTCATCGGTGTGCTTTTAGCCAGCAGTTTTTTGTAGAATGAAAAACAATAGAGGAATGGTATGGGGTCTTTCGAAGATCGCTGTCCTATTAGGGGCTATTATGCTCTTCACTATCCTCTGGTCTTATCACTTGGCTTTCGGGGAGATCAACTGCATGGATGCTGTAGTGCATGAGGCCCGGAACATGGCTGACCTGATTGATTCAGTGGGTTCTTCGCCCTCAGCCTGTGAGTTAACATACGAGACCCCGGAAAGGCTCTGCGGCAAAAGCTACAGCATCGAGATAAGATCCAGGAATCTGACGCTGTCAATGGATTCTGGGATAGCATCTTATGTAACCTTTTTTTCTGGGATCGATGGTGATTTCTCCTGCGTTGGCGGGCATCTTCTGAGGATCAAAAAATACAATGGAACGGTGAGCGTGTATTGAAAATGGAATGCGTCTACAATATGAGCCTGTTTGGGGATAAAAGGATTGCTTGCTTTAATTGCCTGGGTTGCATGAACCAGGGGAGTCTGGGGGACGCCGAATGTCAGAGGGCTGTCCTAAGATTATTGAGGGAGAAGTTGAGGGTTGACGAGCTTCATTTTAGGAAAAGGGATTACACTGAATTCTACGATGATGTAGATGTGAGAAAATTCAGCGAAGTCGTGAGTCTGGGAAAGGACCTGTCCAGTGAGAGGTTATGGGAGAAGGTAGAGGATTCCTCTAGGCGGCGTTTCTTGAAGAATGTTGTCTCACAGGATATCCTCCAGGACCCTATTAAGGCCTATGAGATGGTGTCCGCTGTCCTGAAACAGTACGAGAGGATGGGATCAAAACATGGAGCATACCTGAAGACCCTGGCTTACGTAAAGAACAGGCTTGAGCGGACGCAGCTTATTATGGGTTACAGAAATGGATTGGATGTGGTTGATATGTTTAAGCCGCTGAAGCAGCCCTCCTTCATGACCTCGCATCTTAGGCTTGCTGTTCCAGATAATTCAAGATTGTTAGACATCTATGGTGTCTTGGACTCCGAGGTTAGGGTCTACGATGTTGACGGGGTTGAAAGGCTCTACTTCTTGAATCCGCCTGAGTTGTTTCTTTCCCCGGAGGAGGTCGAGGCTGTGATAAGGCTTAAGGAGTCTATGGTAAGGGATAAGGTGATAGAGGTGATCCAACCTATGGAGGCCAGGGAGTACTTTAAGGGGATTGCCCTGGAACTCCTCAAGAACTCTGAAGGTCTTGGATTGGATTCTGCGGGGATGGAGAGGCTTGCTGAGATATTCACGAGATACACTGCAGGCTATGGTATGCTTGAGTTATTGTTCAACGATGAACACATATATGATGTCTTCATTGACTCGCCTGCTGGAACAACCCCTGTATACGTTGACCACAACATCTTTGGCATATGTGATACTAACCTGTTTCTTGGGGAGGATGACTTGGAGCGGATTTCTTCGAAGTTCAGGTCGATCGGTGGCAGACCATTTGATGAGGCTAATCCTGTGATGGACATGGAGTTGAAGGACATGGGTATTAGGGTTGCTGGCATCAGGGAGCCCGCTACCTTCGACGGCATAGCCTACTCCTTCAGGAAGCGCCGGGAGAAGCCGTGGACTCTGCCGAAGTTCGTCGACGAGGGGATGATGTCTCCTAGAGCGGCCGCCATCCTGAGCATGTTGGTGGGAGGGCAGCGTTCTATTCTGATAACTGGTGCGAGGGGCTCCGGTAAGACAAGCCTGCTAAGCGCCTTGATCGCTGAGATTAGACAGAATGACAGAATCCTGTTGTTGGAGGATACGCCTGAGATTCCTTCAAGGCATCTGCGTGACTTGGGTTGGAGGATTGAGCACCTGAGGAATCAGCCGGTGATTTCAAGACACAGTAAGGACTCCTTTGAGCTTTCGCCGGAGAAGAATCTTAGGGCTGCCCTTAGGTTGGGTGAGAGTGTCCTTGTCTTGGGGGAGGTGAGGGGTCCTGAGGCTAGGGCCTTGTTTGAGGCGATGCGTGTCGGGGCCGCTGGGAATGCTGTCCTTGGTACCATACACGGCAGCAGTCCTTATGATACCTGGGATCGGATCACGAATGACCTTAATGTTCCGGCTACTAGTTTTAAGGCTGTTGACGTCGTTGTTTCCTTGGGCTACAGGGAGAACCGGGAGCTTTCGAGGAGGGACAGATATCTTAGGAGTATAACAGAGGTTAGAAGGGGGTGGGAGTGTAATCCTCGTACTGAGGGTGGTTTCTTTGACGTCATGTGTTTTGATGATGTTTCTGGGGATGAGGTCTTTAATCTGGAGGATTCGGAGGTTTTGTTGGATATCGCCGTGAGGAAGAGGATGCCTCGTGGGGAATGTGTTGAGAACCTGTGTCTGCATGAGATGATGGTGAGGAAGCTTGTTGAGGCCTCTAGGAATCAGGATATTGCTGAACTCTTGGAGGTCCAGCATGTTCTTAACTCGAGGAAGGAATACATCAGGCTCATGAATGAGCAGTCTTCCAGTCGATCCGACATCGACTATAAGAGGATATGCCGGGAGTGGAGGATGTGGCTCATCCAATACATAGACGAACTAAAAAACCAAACACACAACATCAAACCAAAAATCCAATAGAAATGGAATAAAGGACAAGTGCTGGTTAAGATTCAATTATAGGGGGAACCTGTGGCTGACTTATATGGTGTGGTTATTTTTTTCTTTACTGTGAGATCTATTTTTTTGTGGCATAGTTTGTGTTCTTTGTCGTTTTTTTCGTCGTAGTCTTTGTGTTTTTTATGCCATTCTTCGTGTTCTTTTTGGGTGATGACCATGTTTTTCTTAAGCTTTTTTTTCATGTATACCTCCTTTCTTTTTTTTGTTCTCTCCGCAGACTCCTTCAGCCAGAAATCAGTTAGAAAGTGGTTACTTCTCCTTTTAGGCACATTTCAGTGATTTTGGTGACGTTTTCGAGCCAGTAGTTGGTTATTCTTCTGACTTCTTTCTCCAATTTTTGGTCGCCGATTATGTGCACTGAAGCGATCAAGGGCTGATCAATTGGTTTGCCTATCTGGCTGAGTAGTTTGACGTGCGCCTGCTCTGCACCGGCCTCTGCAATGTCTTCGGCAATCTTCTTCGCCAAAAGATTGTATATCTTGCCCACGTGGTTCACCGGGTTCTTCCCGGAAGTAGCCTCAAGAGACATCGGCCTATAGGGGGTGATTAATCCATTAGCGCGGTTTCCTCTGCCAACAGAGCCGTCGTCACCCTGCTCTGCGCTAGTACCAGTAACAGTTAAGTAGACGATACCTTTATCGTAGTCGTCTGCGGTGTTGATGTGGAGGTTAACGTCTTTATCGGTTATCTTGGGGACGAAGTTCTCCAGCTTGCTATGCAGTTCCTCAATGGAGGACTGGTAGTGGTCTAAGTCGTCTAAGTACCTAGAGACCATCGCACACGCAATAGTTAAAGTGATCTCGTCCTTAAGTCGGAGACCCATGATCTTAACGTCCTCTCCAACCTCCTTGATGCCAGAGTTTATGAGAAACCTCTCCGTCTCAAAGACCAATCGTTCAGTAGTTGAAAGCGGCGCAAAACCTGCGCCAAAGCTGGTGTCGTTGGCTCTTGGAATACCCTCCCTCGCGAAGACACCCCTAAGGTCAGCGGAGCCCTGACCCAGGCGCTGCTCTATCTCCACATGGGAGTCGACGTCCAGGTTCCTTATGCTCTCCTTCAGGTAATCCCTTGCAGCATTGGTTGCGATATCGCCGACTGGGATCGTTTCCTTGTCGACCCACGTAGTCGCCCTCCCGCTGAGGAGAAAGTATATCGGCCTAGTGACTTCGCCTCCGCCGAATACAGGCTCAGCCTGTCCGCCGACCAATTCGACTTGGTCGGTGTTGTGGTGCAGTATCCTACCGTATCTTTTAACGTATTCCTTGGATAACGCCCTGGAAACAGATTCTGCTATGCCGTCACAGATGGAGTCAGGATGCCCTAATCCCTTCCGCTCGACCAATTCAACGGCCTGCTTCTCCAGGCACTTGTTTTTGGGGAACTCTATCACTATGTTCCTCATTTCGGATCCCCTATACCGTCAGTGGTGACCTCAAAAACGCATTCCCCTTCAGGCAGATTCGGAGAATCAATGAGTCTAGCTATTCTTGCATCCCCTTTGCCCTTCCTAAGATAGACCCTGAATGTGGCAGTGTGCCCGACGATGTGTCCCCCTATTGGCGCAGTCGGGTCCCCGAACATTATGTCGGGGCGTGCCATCACCTGATTAGTGACGATTACTGCGGTATTGTATGGATCCGCCAGCTTTCTTTGTAGGGAATGTAGTAGGCGGTTCAGCTTCTGCTGTCTCTCAGCCAGTGTACCTCTGCCGGTGTATTCTGCCCTGAAGTGCGCGGTTAAGGAGTCCATGACAATAAGCCTTGTCCCATATTCCTTAGCAAGCTCCGCGGCCTTCTCCACAAGCAGCATCTGATGATCTGAGTTATAGGCGCGAGCGACGTGGATGTTCTTTAAGGTCTCCTCCGGGTCCAAGCCCAACGCAGAGGACATCTGCTGTATCCTCTCAGGCCGGAAAGTGTTCTCTGTGTCTATGTAGATGGCTGTCCCCTCCAAACCGCCCTTCTTCCTCGGCAGTTGAACGTTCACAGACAATTGATGGCCTAGCTGTGTTTTACCTGACCCGAATTTTCCATACAATTCAGTTATCGCCTGGGTTTCGATGCCGCCACCCATTAAGGCATCCAGTTCGTGGCTGTTGGTGGTGAGCTTTCCTATGGTCTCCCTCCTCTTAAGGACCTCTAGGCCTGTCTCAAAGCCCATGCCGCCGGAGGCCTTCTTCGCGGCATTTATTATCTTCACGGCAGATGCTTCGCCTAAGCCGACGTCCTTTAATTCGCCTATGGCTGCTGCCGCGATTGATTCTACGGTTAAATAGCCTGAATCCCTCAGTTTCTCTGCAGTCGTCTTTCCGATGCCAGGTAATTCTTCTATATCCATTTTAGAACATAGTAAGTATTGGAGTGTGGGGTTAAAAGCAGGTCTTTAAGTGATGCCGCTCATCCGCTTGATCACTTCCTCCCCGCCCAGGAGTGAATTCTTAAGCACGTCGGTTATTGATTCAGCAGTTACTATCTCTATCTTTCCTTCATACTTTTTCTCAAGCAGTACGTCCTTTGCGTTAGCCTTCGGGATGACAACCTTCTTTAATCCGGCTTCTACTGCAGCCTCTATCTTCTGCGTTACTCCGCCGACGGGGAGGACCTCACCCCTCACCGTCAATGACCCTGTCATCGCAACCGATTGATCCACTTCAACGTTCGTGAAAGCTGATATCACAGCTACTGCTACTGAAACACTCGCCGAATCCCCTTCAACGCCTTCATAGGTCTGCAGGAATTGGACGAAGATGTCGTATTTTTCCTTTATGTCCTCCCCATAGATCTTCATTATCACTGCAGCGACGTTCTTTACAGCCTCCTTTGCTATGTCTCCGAGTTTTCCGGTGGCTATTATCTCCGATTTCTTACCCCCGGTGGCTACCTCAGCCTCTATAGGCAAAACTGTACCGCCGTCACCTAAGACCGCCAGCCCATTGACCCTTCCCACCCGCCCTCCTTCGGTGATCAATACATTGTATTCCCGTTTTCTCTCCAAGTAGACGTCTCCTATCTGCTGCTCAAGGGTTCTCGCTGTCTTCTTTGCCTCCAAGACATCATCTGCGGTGACATGCTTGTGGTTTTTTTCTTTCGCTATGTCGCCTGCAGCCCTCACAAGGCCGCCGAGCTCCCTAAATTTGAGGGTCATCTTGTCTTTCATGCCCGCCTTCCTCTTCGCCTCCCTGATGATCTCTCCGACAGCATCCTTGGTGAAGTGGGGGATCTTTTTGTCCTTTATCACCTCCTGTGCGACGAACTGAGCCAGCTTTTTCCTGTATTCCTCTGTGTCATCTATTGTGTCATCCAGGTAGACTTCATAGCCGTAACCCCTTATCCTTGATCTTAGGGCGGGGTGCATCTCCTGGAGGGCGCTCACGTTCCCAGCAGCCACTAGGATGAAGTCACAGGGTACTGGGTCTGTTATGACCATCGCGCCTGAGCTCATCTCGCTCCTCCCTGTGATGGATAGCTGTTTCTCCTGTAATGCAGTGAGAAGGTCCTGCTGTGACCTGCCTAGCGTCGCTATTTCGTCTATGAACAACACCCCTTTATTTGCTTTATGGATGAGCCCCGGCACGACCCTCACATGGGGTGGAGTGCCTAAGCCGCCTGACTGCAGTGGATCGTGTTTCACGTCCCCCAGTAGGGCACCTGCGTGTGTTCCAGTCCCGTCAAAGAACGGCGCCTGCTTCCTCTTAGTGTTATCGATCAAGAGCTTTGGCTTGTTCGTCTTAGGTCCGCCGAGCATCGTAAACCTCATACTGAAGGCAAGGAAGAGGAACAGGAATATTGCGAACCCTATGAGCCCTAGAGCTACCAAGGGATCAAGTCCAAAAGGTGGGAAACTAAGTACAACCGCTGCTAACACGACGAGGAAGGGCAGCATCAGTTGGTTGCTCTTTGACTCCGTTGACTCACCCATCTTCTCCCGCTCCTTTTTAACTATCTTTATACCCTCACCGGAGGGTACGATACCTATCCTTGGATTGTTCTCGTCCTCCTCGTTCGGATACACTAAGACGTCCACTAGAATCTCTGGTGGCAGCAATTCAGTCATCGCGACTGCTAGCATGCTCTTCCCGGTCCCGGGCTCGCCGATCAACATGAAGTTCCTCCTCTGCTTCGCCGCCTTCTTTATCAGCTCAACGGCCTTGTCCTGCCCTATGACCTGGTCTATCAGCCTTTCAGGAATCTTGATCTGGTCCGTTGTCTCGAAGCCGTCCCAGGCCTTCATATCCCCTATGCTGATCTTTTCCTCAGCCTGTTTCTTCTTAGAATCCTCAGGATTTGTTTGTTGTTTCATTATAGAAGTCATTGGGGAATAGTATCATCCCTATAGTAATATACACTATCGAGGCTTAAATATGGCTCAGTCTACCACTTTACCTCGACCTCGTCCGTCCTGAACCTCTGCCTCACATAGCTCTCCTCTAAGCCCTGCCTGATGCCTGCATCATACATCAACAATCCAAGCAACGCTATCATTACGCCGTTATCGCTGCAATAGCCCTTAGGGACGCCGAAGACTGCCTCATGTTCTTCGGACATCTTTGCCAGCATCACTTGGAGCCTTGAGTTGTTGCCTACACCACCAGTTAAGAGCACCTCCTTCGCCTTCAGGTGGGCTAAAGCCCTCTCCGTTACCTCGGAGAGCATGGCAAACGCCGTCTCCTGAAGCGAAAAACATACGTCTTCAAGCTTGTTGTCTTTGATCCTCTGGAGGGCGCTGGTAAGCAACCCAGAGAAAGAAAGGTCAGTGCCCTTAACCACGTAAGGCAGCTCGATATAGTTCTTACCCTCTTTTGCAAGGGCCTCGATCTTGGGGCCGGCTGGATGCTCTAAACCAACCTCCCTGCCGAACTTGTCCAGCATGTTCCCCACCCCGATGTCAAGGGTTTCCCCGAAGACTCGATAGTAGTTATCCTTCAGCTTAAGTATCTGTGTATTGCCGCCGGAAACATACAATACCAGGGGATCACTCAGCCTGCAGAATATCCTCCCCACCTCAATATGCGCCACACAATGGTTCACTCCCATGAGGGGGATTCCATAACTCAGTGACAGGGTTCTCGCCGCTGTTGCCGAAGTCCTGAGACACGGTCCCATGCCGGGGCCCTGAGAAAAGGATATCAGGTCTATTCCCTTGAAATCAAGACCGGCTTTCTCAAGAGCTTCATCCAATGCCTTGCTCATACTATCAGCCATGAACTGCGAGGCCTCCCTCGGATGGATCCCCTTAGAGGGCACATAAACCATCCTCACATCGGATAGCACTTCATGGTCTGCAACAATCCCTATACCTAGGGTGTGGGCGGTGCCCTCGATACCTAAAGCTATCATCTTCCAGCTTAAATTATCTTAAACGAATATAAATAAAAATGAGTGCAGGAATATTATCTGGTACCAAGGTCCTCGTCGGAGAAGGCGACCTGAAGTCTCTACTTCGGGAGAAGGGCTTCGGCACAGAGAAGGGAGCCCGACAGGAGCTGTCGTTGATAGAAGCCCTCTACTTGCTGGAATCCGAGAAGATGGAGGTCGTCGACGGAAAGAAGACACTCTCCTTCGAGGAACTCATAGAGATCGGCAACAAGATAGAGGAAAACTTCTACTCAAAGTATCTGGTCTACAGTGACCTTAGGAACAGGGGCTTGTTGGTGAGAACTGGTTTGAAGTTCGGCTCAGACTTCAGGGTCTACGAGAGGGGGGTTACAGTGAAAAAAGGCCACTCCACACAGTTGGTGAACGTCGTCCCAGAAGAATATACTTGCTCTTTCCCGGAGCTTGCTCGGACCATAAGGTTGTCGCAGAACGTGAACAAGGCCATGATCTACGCCGTAGTAGACGAGGAAGGCGACATAACCTACTACCAGATAGACCGAGTCAAGCTCTGAATCCCATGGTTTTAATTAACGAAATCGGATAATTACTTATACGGGGCTGTGGGGTAGTCAGGCATCCTAGCAGGCTCCAGTGAACCTCTTTTTCTTTCCATAAGAAAAAGAAACCACGTACTGGAGCGCTGATCCCCTCCGGGGAGATGATGAACGGAAAGGTACGAACCACATGGTTTGGAGGTACCTGCCGATGGGGGTTCAAATCCCCCCAGCCCCAATCACCCTCAACCTTTTCGTAAAAGGTTGACCAAAAAGACGCTGTTGCGTCTTTTCTGAGTCGAAAACCGTAAGGTTTTCGCTCATCAAAAAGAATTCGCCATAGGCGAATTCAAAAGGAGGGTAGGGTTGATAAGGGCACCTTGTACCCTTATGTTTCCACACTTATATGCAATGCGAGGTCTGTGAGAAGCTTATCGTGGAGGGTAGGCGGGTGAGGATTGAAGGCTCCGTTGTAGTTACCTGTGAGGATTGCGCGAGGTTTGGCGAGGTGGTTGGTTTCGTCAGCTCCCGCGAGAAAAAGAAGCCTGCTGTGAGGGCTGAAGTTAGTGAAGGTGTTTCATTTGATGTTGGAGGCGACGATCTTGTTGACGATTACCCTGGGATCATAAGGGATAAGAGGGAGAAGATGGGTTTGAAGCAGGAGGATCTTGCTAAGTTGATCAATGAGCCTTCTTCTCTTATACATAGGCTGGAGACTGGCAGGATGGAGCCTGACCCTGAGGTGGCGAGTAAGCTGCAGAAGGCGTTAGGTGTGAAATTGTTGTGTAAATCAGGTTCTGAAGTTGTTCAACCTGAGAAGCCGACTGGATCTGATGAGTTGACTTTAGGCGATCTCGTAGTCATCAAGAAAAAGGGGGGGAAGAGGTAAAGTGCTTTATTTTTTCTTGTTGGTTCTTTTTTTTGTCGGAGGAACCTTTTTGCTTTGGAAGACTAAACATGAGAGACACTTTATCGTCTTCATGATCAGGACTAAACACTTTCTCGGTTTCTTGGATAAGCTTGCTGGACTTATGCCTGGGTTCTGGAGATTTTTGGCTGATTTCGCCATCGTTTTCTCGTTCAGCGGTGTTGGCGTAGCGTATTTATCAAAGCATAGTAGAGAACGCAGGAACCTTGATTTGGTAATGTTCATCTTCGGCTTCTTTGCAGTCTTGATGTGGGCGGAAAGCCTTGACTTGTTGGCTCTCATGCTAGCTGGCTTAGTACTGGTGGTATTAAGCCTGAGCAAGCTGAGGGACGCCTTGATCGACTTCGTCGTTGCAACCGTTTTGATTTCATCCATCATGTTGAATGTCATGGTTTGGTATCTGGCGGTGCTTGAAGGCGTTGTCGGCATCCTCGGTATTCTTGCCGGCTCACTAGTCGGCCACGCCCTCGATATAACATCAGGTCAATCAACCGTCCCAGGTGTGTCCCCTATAATACCATGGATCGAATCAGGTCAATTGGGTTTCAGCATTCCGGGTTTGGGCATATTTGTTCCATTAGGCTACGGAGTTGTCTCCTTGATACTCCTCTTATTCGTTCATGAGTTCTCTCACGGAATACTTGCCAGAGTCCATCAGCTCGAGCTGAAGTCCACTGGCTTATTAACCTTGGGTCCCATCCCCATAGGCGCCTTTGTTGAGCCTGATGAGGAGAAATTCAAGGAATGTGAGAGTATCGTTAAGATGCGAGTCTTATCGATGGGTTCATTCTCCAATCTAGTATTATCCACAGTAGCTATCTTTCTCTTCATCTTGATCATAGCTCCTTCAGGTGGCTGGGTTGTCGCTGAATCCAATATAACAGCCATAGAAAATGGAACAATCGTGGAATCTATTGGCGACATAAACCTGTCATCTGTCGGCTACATAGGGGCGGCGATGGACGCGAACCTTTTCTCCAATAGATTCTATACGCTGAAGGAGGAGACCTTCGAAAACGAGAGCTTAGTGAACATAACAACCGAAAATGGTTTATTAGCCCTAACACCTGAGGAGTTATCTGATCTGAAGATCAAGTATGTTCCAGGTTATAGTTTCGACTTCGAGTTGCTGGGTTTCAGCCTGCCCCCTATTTTCGCAGGCACTCTATTCTGGATATTCTTCTTCAACCTTAACATTGCTTTAGCGAATCTTCTGCCGATTGTGCCATTCGACGGAGGCAAGATGATAATAGAGTTGTTATCTATTTTCAGGCTTAGTGAGGAGTCTGTGAGGAGGATAGTCTACGCCTTCCTCCTCGCAGGGTTGCTTGTTTTGCTGATTAACGCCTACCCCCTGCTTTATATGGTCTTTGATTTGTTTTTTTAGGTCAGCTTCTTTGACATATATGGACCCTCTCTAATGTAGCCGAATCTACGGTAGTAGTCTCTCACCCCTATGCCGCTTGTTACCAGTATTTTCTCCATGCCCAAGCTCGTGCTTAGGTTCTCCGCCTCAGCCAGAAGCTCGGCGCCGTAGCCGCGGTGCTGCCACTCGAAGCTTGGTTTCTCCCCTACCTCCAGCATGGGGCCGTAGACGTGCAGTTCCCTTACCAAGGACGTCTTGGAAGTAATCTCCGGCCTGAACGGCTCATTCGGTATCCTCAAGCGAAGGAAACCTATGAGTATGTCCTTCTTTGTGTCATCGAAGGACAGGAAGACTTCCCTGCCGCCGCTTGCATCGTAATCCATCCTGAGAAGCTCTATGTCATCTGCTTCCGGCTCTAAACCCTTCTTCGTCATCTGACCCACCTCCCTGCATCTGACGCACCTGCACTTGATGCCTCTCTTTTCCATCTCATTGTAGACTAATTCGCCCAGATTCGAGGCCTTTACTCCAGCATCTATCAGGGGGGAGGGGATATCTCGTTGTATCCTCATCGTCCTCATCCATTTGGGGAGCGTGGATTTCACCTTAACTATGAGGTCCACAGCCTCTTCCGTCGTTAAAGGCCTGAACTCTCCTCTCCGCCACATGTCATAGTATTCTGTCCCCTTCAGGACCAAGCAAGGATATATCTTGACCATGTCCGGCTTGAATCTTTCATCTTTTATTATCTCATCAAATGCTTTAAGGTCTAGTTCAGGGTTATATCCTAGAATGCCGGGCATCATGTGGTAGCCTACCTTCAGCCCTGAATCCTTTAGCTGCTGCGTTGATTCAACAACGTCCTGGACTGTGTGACCCCTCTCCACCTTCTCATAGATTCTATCATCCGGGTTCTGGACGCCGATTTCCACCCTAGTTACCCCGAATTTTAGCATATGGTTTATCTGCTCCTCCTTCGCCCAATCGGGACGCGGCTCAAAGGTTATGCCCACGCATCTTACCGTGGATTTTTCGTTCTCCTCCTGAAGGTCCTCAATGTAGTTGAATCTCTTCTCGGATTTACTGTATTCCTGGATGAACGCTTCCTCGCCCAGCTCCTTTATTCTCCCATAGTTTTCTCTGAACTCGTTCATGGCCTTCAGGGATTCCTTAACGAACCACTCCTGGTAGTCTAGGCATTGTGCTGTCAGGGTTCCGCCCATGACGATAAGCTCGACCTTCCCTATGGGATGCCCTATGTCTTTCAGTTGTGTAAGCCTGAATGTTACCTGTAGGTGGGGGTCGAATCCGTATCTTATAGCGCGCCTCGTTGCTGGTTCTTTGCCTGTGTAGCTCTGCGGTACCTGTATGTCCGGTCCGCCTGGACAGTACCTGCATCTGCCGTGGGGGCACTTCGAGGGCTGAGTCATGGCGGCAACCACCGCAACCCCGGAAAGCGTCCTCATGGGCTTCTTCCTCAATAGATTGAGTACCTTAGCCCGCTCCCCGGGCTTCGCATACCTCAGTATCTCAGAACTGCGGACGAATCTATCCAGCCGAAGCTCTTCAGATAGGCGCCTCTTCTCAGCATCAAGACCTTCCCTGTCAACTATCTCCCCGGAAAGGATTTTCTCGATTATTGCTCTATATGGATCCATCGTATCCAATACATACTTTGGAATCAGAGTAAATTACATTTTCTTGTTCTGTTGACTAATTAAGGGAGCTTCAGCTTTTATGCGGCGGAGAGGGCTTAAAGGATGCGTTCTCGGACATCGAAGTGCTCGCAGACAAATGCAAGTACGGGAAGTGCACACATACGAAAGAACCCGGATGCGCTGTTTTAGAGGCAGTGAAAGACGGCCTAATACCTGAGAGGAGACTGGAGAACTATCACAAACTGAAACGTGAAATAGAGTACAATCTCTCCAAGCATGAGGCACGATTCAGAAACAAACGAAGCAATTTCTGGAAGAATGTAGGCAAACAAGCGAAACTCATCAAAAAATCCAGAGGGGAGCACTGAAGCATATAAAGGCGACTTAAGCGGCTCAGGTAACGGAAGCATAACAGAGGTTATCGGAAATGTGACTTTTGCAGTTTCCCCCAAGTCATGCGTTTTTCTTTGGAGAGGGTTTTGTTTATGAAATGGTTTGCCTCCTCAAGCCATGTGAGTTTCATTTCAGGGGATAACCTATAACTCTGCCTTATTTTCTCTCTATCTAGTGTAAAAGAGAAACTGGTTTTAGTTTTTTTTCTCATTCTTTATCTTCTCCAATTCGTTTAAGGCCTTCATATCTGCCACATCCTGAGTCCTTCCTGAGATCTCTTTTAGTTTCTTGATTCCTTCAAGGGATATTACCGGTATCCTTATACCCTTGGCTTTAAAGACCTTCCTTTCAGTATATGCTTTATCGAAGTCTATTGGCTCGTCTATGAAAACATCAACAACCTCAAAGGGCTTCTTTGGGTTGTAGAATGAGAAAACCATCATATTCTTCTTCTGCCTCCATTCACTTCTTTTCTCAGGATTTAATAGATCTGATGCCTTTACAGGTGCCTTCGGCTTGTACCCTAGATACCCAAGTACATCTATGAACTTGGCCAGATTTTCTCTGCCTAAGTGCACCATCAGGTCAAGATCGACTGTTAACCGCACGACTCCGTGTAGTACAATGGCCACGCCGCCAACTACCAAGTATTTCACGCGCCTCTTATTCAATTCCCTGAAAACATCTTCATAGTACATTTCTCCCGCCGGCTTAGTAAAGTATTTAGGGAACGCATAAATAAACCCATACTATGGGAAGCGTGCACGGAAAGAAACAGAATTTTCTTTTTCGCAAACTTTTCGTAAAAGTTTGATCAAAAAGAATTCGCCATCAGGCGAATTC
>JAFGDV010000008.1 GCA_016931955.1 Candidatus Altarchaeota archaeon
ATCGTCTAACCTATGACTATGACCCAGAAGAATCCCCTATTCCCCAGATTTTGGTTTCGACTATGAAAACAGGGGTGAATCCGAATCCAACAGCAGTAACATCATCTAACTCTTCAGAACTCGGTTTCGGCTGTGAAAATTGGGTGAATCCAGGTCCGCATGTCTCAAGTCAGTCATGCACCTTGTAAATAGAAATATTTAAATACTTTTAATTTTAATAGTATTATTATGGAATATTTGGAAAGAATCCTATTAGATGAGATCAAGAAGTGGGTGGGGAGGAGAGAGATCATACTCATTAAGGGACCGCGGCAATCAGGCAAAACCACCCTTCTTGAAATACTAGGAGAGTGGCTTGAAAAAAAGGGTGTAAAAAAAGAGAACATAATCTACCTGAATTTTGAAGACAGGGAGATACTGGAGAAATTCACCACGGACTCGAAGAGGTTCACTACAAGCTTTATTGCAGACAAAAGCGAGAGATATTTTGTTTTAATAGATGAAGCCCACTACTGCAAAGACATCGGCCAGAAACTGAAATTACTCTACGACTCATTCAAGAATGTAAAATTCATCATAACAGGTTCATCCTCTCTGGAGATCACATCCGAAACAGCAAGATTCTTGGTCGGAAGATTATTCTCCTTTGAGTTAATGCCCCTCAACTTCTATGAATTCCTGAATTCACGGGATAAACGGCTTGCAAGGGTTTTCCTTGAAAAACACAAACAAGTAAGGGAATTTATATTTGAAGGGAAAGACCTTGAAATCCCTTCAACTGACATCTTCTCAGGGGATCTATTAGGATACTGGGAAGATTTTATGATGTTTGGCGGCTATCCCGAGGTTGTTAAAACAGAAAGAGAAGAGGAAAAGAGGATTATACTGAAAAACATCTTCGATACTTATATAGAGAGGGACATAGTTTCATTCCTTCAGATTACCGACACAATAAAATTCAGGAAACTAACAACATTGCTTTCCTCCCAAATAGGTCATCTAATCTCCTACGAGAAATTAGCAACCTCATCTCAGAGCTATTTCAAAGAGATCACCAAGTTATTGGATATCCTCCAGCAGACCTATGTTATAAAACTCCTGAGACCCTTCCACAGAAACCTGGTTACTGAACTGAGGAAAAACCCGAAGGTTTATTTTGTAGACCCTGGTTTAAGGAACTATGCTGTTAACAATTTCAATACCCTTGATCTGAGGGAGGATCGTGGGGAACTGGCAGAAAATTTTGTTTTGAACGAATTGAATTTTCTTGCAGCAGATAGGTTCTTCATCAACGTCTGGAGAACAACAGCTAAGGCGGAGGTGGATTTTGTGTTGAATAATACGAATGAAACAATTCCCCTAGAAGTTAAATTCGAGGAACTGAAAAAGGAGAGGATCGGAAAGAGTTTGTTGAGTTTCATAAACAACTATCATCCAGAAAGGGCAATAATCGTAACAAAAAATTTTTGGGGTGAGAGAAGAATCGGAGACACAGTAATAAAATTTATCCCAATCGTCTATCTGTAATCAACTGAAAATAAAATGCCTTTACACCCCTTATTCTGTTTAAATACACTCCAGAACTCGGCTTCGATTATGGGGGCAGGGATGAATCCGAATCATCCGGCAACATCATCTGATCCTAAGAGACTATGATCTGCATTATACTAACCGCGGTTATTCCCCTAGCAGGGCTAGGAACAGGCTTACTGGCAGGATTAACAGCTTGTCTTCGTATTTGAAGTCCTTCTTGCTTAATAGGATCCTCTCCTTGAAGGAATAGAAGTTCGGGAAGTCTTTCTTACCTACTTTGTTCTGGGATCTTAATTCCCCCCCTAGAAGGTGGTCGCCGACCTTAACCACAAAATCAGTCTCCTTTTTCTTCGCATAAAACCAGGGAAAATGCGAGACATCAAGATACTGTCTGTTTAACCTTGCCAGAGCCTCACAAACAACCCCCTGAAGCAGTTTATCCTCGAAACCCTCCGAATAATCTCCGTATTTACCCATAGTTATAGACTTCAAGTAACCACCCGTTTTGAGGTAGATATAGAGATCGGCGTTGAGCTCGTCCAAAGAGGGCAGCAGATTCATGGCCTTCGATTTTAACTCTTCTACTCTCAAGCCTTCGTAGTTGATGTTGTTCTCTTTTAAGGCAGTCTTAAGGTCTTCACTTGAAAAATTGAGTAAAAAATCCCTGAAGCTTAAAAGCAAGAACAGTTTTACGTTTATGTCTCTCCTTGGGAGTCTCTCTGATCCCTTTTTCAGCAGTAAGGCATTTGACCCAGTTGCAACAAGTAATTTGTTCTTACTGAGTTTCGTCTCAAGAAAATATTTTATTGCAAGCCCCCAATCCTTTATCTGGGTGACCTCATCCAAGAAGATGTATCTCCTCGTCGAATCTGTGGAAATCTGGTCAAAATCCGAGAAAACATCGATTATATCTTTCTTTGAGTTCAGTGGCTCGCAGGAAAAATAGAGGATACTCCTTGGGTTCACGCCTTTTTGTATTAGATCATAGATAAAAAATTTTAGCTGAGTTGTTTTCCCAACCTGTCGGGGGCCAAGAATTAACGTATTTCTGGGTAAATTGAGGGCGTATGTAAACCTCTGTTCTTTACTTAAAGACTTCTTTATCTTTTCATCGTCTTCTATCGCCTTCGGGTTTTTCCACTAGGGGTTTTGTAACGATAAATCCATATTGTTATTATAATATCCGTTATTTATAGATATATTGTTATTATGATATCAAGTTAGAAACAGACTATAGTAGGATTGAAATTAAGAAAGAATAGATGGGAAGTAGTTTTTTCCTTCAATGTCTGCTCTTTATGATGAAGTAGGCAGATATTGGGCTTATCAGCATGACAATGACTGCAACAGCTGATGTGTTGAATTCTGGTACTGATAGGTCTTCCTGGCATCTTAGAGAGTATCCTGGATTATCTGGGTAACTAACGTAGTTTCCTATTAGCATGGCGTCTGCTATGTTTATCTCTCCATTTCCTGTGACTTCTGCAGCCCATTCACTGCAGATCTGGTATTGACCCGGATAGCTGACATAGTTCGCCAGTAACAGTGAGTCGTTCATATCTACGTTTCCGTCGCAGTTCACGTCTCCGCAGATCTCGTCCGCCATCACAAAGGTTGAGGTTATCAAACAGATTAAGGCAATGCCAAGAGCCATATATATTTTTTTGTTCATTTTTAATCCTTAATAATTTTTATATATATGGATTTTGGCTTTATAAATCATACATTATTTAGATTTGGATACAATGGTATCCCTGCACCAAGATGCCTGATGGATTTTTCTCCATCTTTTTTAGAATCCTGCTCCCCCTCCTGTTGCGTCCGAGTCTGTCGGATCGAAGCCGGCTCTTCCAGGGTATTTTGGAGGAGTTGACTGGACTGCTTTGATGCATTCTTCTTTATTGTATGTTTGCGTGAATCCAATGTATGTTTCTGTCCCCATCTGGTCGCATATTGTCTGGTCCCCGTTGGCGACTGCCGTCCTCTGTATGCATTCCAGCCTTGAGTAGTCTCCTGTCTTGCTGGCTGGGTGGTTCAGCAGGTTGTTGCATAGGTCCGGTTTTCCTAGTTCTTCTGCGAGCTCCATGTAGCATCTTGTCTTGGGTGCGCTGTCTTCTATCTTCTGACAGGTCTCTGGTGTGTTTTTTCGGTCTGCAGCATCCTTGTAGCAGTGGCTCCTATCCCAGTCCGGGTTCACGCTTGAAGGATCCACGGTATCGCATACCCATTCTTCTCCGTAGCCTAGGAGCATGTCTATTTCAGCGCATCCGCTCATGAGTACGAGCGCCATAATCAGCAAGGCGATTGTTATGTGTTTCATTTTCAGCTTCTCCGCGTGCTGAAGGTTACCTGTAGTGTCGGTTCCTTGTAGGTGCTTTCCCAGTATATCTCTGTGAAGCTGTGGTATGTGTACCTCTTGTCTGATCCCCTAGTCGCCTCCTGGTGTATCTCTGGTCCGTAGTTGACGTGGAATCTTACTTCTGACCCGGTTATTCTGCCGCTGAAGCTGGGTTCGCTGTAGAATCCGCTGCCTTTCATTTCTACGTCTTTTATCTGGAACTTGGCAACGTAGGTGTCGCTGTATAGTTCTTTTCTTTCAGTGTCTATCCACTCGTATTCACAGGTGAGCCACTCTATGCGTGTTTCGTTTTCTGCTATCGCCCCTTCGATGGTCACCTTATGAGGTACTTTTCTGCCGTCTGGTTGTGTGACCTCCCAGGTATCCGTTACACTGAACAGCCTGCCGTTCCAGGTCAGATTCGCATTTCTTGTGCTGCAGCTGGCTGAGTTCGAGTCATTGTAGTCTCTCCTCTGGCCTTCTCGTATCTCGTATCTTTTCCCATACACTGAAAGCTGTGCACCCATTTGGTTCGTCGACAGCAGTCTTTCGTAGTCTGTCTGCGGCTTGTATGCTGGCTCAGTTATCACTGCAGTGGAGTAACCTTTGTCGACTACCTTTCCAGTGTCCTCATCCAGTAACTCCACTGTTATCTCATACGTATCCGCTTCAGTGAACGTGTATTCTATTTCCGCTTTCTCCGTCTCTTTCTTGTCTCCTGCAAAATTCCAGCTGTATAGTGGATTCTGCGGTGGATTGTAGCTTTTGGCCGTGAACCTGTATTTTGTGTTTTTCGTCCCTCTCAGTTCTTCGGGTGTTATCTCCATTGCTTCACCCAGGCATTCTCTTCGTCTTTCCTGGTCTATTATCTTGTCACAACATACCTCTTTCGCCTTCGTCGCTAGCTTCTGGCACCACTCTATTTCCTGTGTCACCTCTGCCCTGCATATCTCCTTAGAGTATAGTTTCTCGGGATCTCTTATGTCCTCGCATCCTAGGGCGTGGTCGGCGGACACCGCCGCCTTGTGAATACATAGATCTTGTGTGAGGGGCTCTTTTATGGTCTTGCAGTTTTTGTTTTTCAACGAATTGAAAAGCATTTTCTTGCACGCTTCTTCATCCCCTTCGTTCTGTATTTTCTCGCATTCTGTGCTGTCTTCTCTGATCACTGCTAGACATACCTGCCTGAACACCCCACTCAGTTCTGCGCAGTCTTCTGGCATGAACTTCCCAGGATTTTCTTCCATGATCTTTATCCGGAGGTTGTCTTTTTGCGCGCCTGCCGGCATTTTTTCTGCCTTCATCATCAACGCTTCGAATTCTACGTCGCCGACTTTTTCCCCCACAGCTGCTTCAGCTGCTTCGTCTTTTGTCGGCTTGTAGTCTGTGTTCAGCCAGCTGCCCAGCTTCTCTAAGGCAGCTGACTTGATCTTTTCCGCCCCGGCCTTTATCACTATCCCGATGTTGTTTCTCTGCATTATCCTCTGCTCCCATGATACTACTGGATCTTCTTCCAATAACTCGGTCGGCTGGATACTGAAACTTAGCTGGCTTATGTGCGATGCAAAGCTCTTCGGGATATTCTCTATGTGAGTTATCGTCTTCTCTTCGTTGCCCACATTCTCGAAATACAGGAGCAGTGTTCCGTTCATCTCTTCTCCTTGGATGTCGTAGGTCATCGTCTTCTGCAGATAAATATTTTCTTCGATCTCTTCTCTGGGTGTGGCGTATGTGATCCTGTCTGTTGTTCCGTCGCCGTCTAGGTCCTCCGTCGTTGTTTGCCCGTATTCTAGGTCCCCTAGTTCTATCACTATCGGCTCTGTCATTATTGGCTCTTCGTATTCAGTTGATTCTTCCTGTGTTCCAATGCATCCAAGCAACAGTATTATCAGCGTTACTGTGGTGATTGTTTTCAGCATTTTCCGTTCTCGCATTTATTTGATATCCCCTTGCAATCTTCGTCTGTCGTGCATGGTACGTGGCATTCTCCGTCGATGCATTTTCTGATGATGCAGCAGTCTTCGTCTGTCGTGCATTGGTTGATGAAGCCTTGGCAGTTCCAGGTCACGCAGTAGTCTTTCACGCAGCGGTAGTAGTTTTCTTCCACGCACTTGTTTCCGGGACAGCATCTTTGGTCGCTGCAACCGCATTCTCGGCAGACGTATTCTTCATCGTATCCGCAGGGCTGCATCTCTCCTTCACAGGCTTTTACCTCCGGTTTTCCTGTGCAACACGTCAACGATATTGGGTCGTATCCGCCGCATACGTGGCAGGGTGGCTGGCCTTTTTTTCCGCATTCCACACATTCATAAGCATATTTTTGTTCTGCTTCCCTCCAGCCGGTGTCGCACGTCAAACCTGCATCGCATGCGCAGCAGTCGCAGCAGGGCTCCCATAATCCGCCGCATTCCAGGACTTCCTCTATCTCCTCTTTTTCTTCTTCCGTGCATCCCAAGAGTAGTATCATTACTGTGACAACCAAAACCAATTTTTTCCAGCCCATCTCTACATCACGACTCCCGTTGTTGCTAAGTCTCCTGGTTCTCTGGGTTCAGGCACCGCAGGCATCCTGTTCTTTTTCTCTTCTTCTATTGCCTTCAGGCAGTTTTCTCTATTGTATGTGGGTCCGAAGAATGGACTGTAGCTGTATTCATACATTTGTTCGCATAGTTGGCCGTTGAGTGTCTTCACTGCGACTTTTTGTAGGCATTCTATCTGTGAGTATTCTCCGCTGCTTCCGGGGTTTATCGGCAGGTAGTTGCATAGGTCTCCTCGCCCTATTTTTTCCGCAACTTCCATGTAGCACTTGGTCTTTGGGGGTGAGCTTTTTATTTTGGCGCACAGGTTTGGGTCGCCTTTTCTCAGGGCCGCGTCTTTGAAGCAGTGGTCTCTGTCGAAGCTAGGGTCTACTGTGCTTGGATCGAAGTTGTCGCATGTTTTCTCTTCTACTGCGCCGATGACTTCGTCTATCATGTCTGATTCGCTCCAGGTCAGGCATCCCATGAAGAGGATCAATAATATAATTAGTCCGATGTATGCCCCTCTTTTTCTCATGTTTATCTATCCCCTTGATTCCTTAAAACTTGGCCTCTATTACTTAATGGGGTGAATAGGAGGTTAGTTGTGGGGGTGTTTCTGGTCTTGGCCGTGTTTGCCTTAGTCGTTGTCGGAGTTGTTGTTTTTTTTCTCTTAGGCCTTGATTTTTCGTCTATGTCTCCTGTGGGCGGTAAACCCGTCGACCTTGGGGTGAGGCCTGATTTCTCCCTTCTTGAGGAGCCTTCAGCCCATAACTCTGTGATGGTCTTCGGTTCCCCTGATGGCTACTGCCTTGACTGCAGTATCCGTTACTCTGATTCTGCCCCAATGAATGTCAGCCTTTCCAGCGTCGAGTTAACCACTTATGTGCAGGCGACTCAGCAGGATTCCGGAGTTTTGAGGGATGCTCAGATCCTTCTTGGAGACGGCGAAGCCGAGGTCTCCTGCACCCTTGATCTCTCATCCTATGGCTACGACTTTTCAGGTCCAGTATACGCTAAGGGATCCATTGAGCGCGCCTCCTCTAACTCGATCTCAATTGATCTTTCAGAGGCTAAATCCGGTGTTTTGCCTGTGCCCGGCGAGGTCCTTGATGAGGGTGAAGGCGAGCTTGAAAATAGGATCAACACTCAACTTTCTCGGATGCCGGGTCTTAGAATTGATAAGCTAGAGATCGAAGGCGGTGTTTTGGATTTTGAGGGTGAGTTCCCTCAGACTGCGGAGGCTCAGCCATGAGATACTTTTACTTTTTTGTTCTGGTGCTGGTTTCCTCTGGCTGCGTCTGGTATGAGGCCGACATAGAGCTTGCCTTGAAGAACAATGACCCCTCGAACTGCTATTCTGGGCTGGCGTCGCAGGAAAAGGACCTATCTCTCTGCGACAAGATAACCTCCCATGAGGCTAAGAGCGAATGCATGCGCAGGATTGCGGCGTCCACGAACGATTTATCGATCTGCGAGAGGATGTCAGGCGTGGATCGCGACCTCTGCGTCAAGACTCTTGCGGTGGAGCGCCGGGACCTTAACCTATGTGAATCCATTCAGTCCCAGAGCGAGAAAGACTACTGCTATAGCGGAGTCGCCCTGAACTCGGGGATGACAGTCTACTGCAACAAGATATCTAATGTGTATTCGAAGTTCGACTGCATAGAGTCTATCTCCGTCAACCGGAAGGATGCCAGCATCTGTTTAGAGATCACGACGCCCGCTCTCAGGGACACCTGCATCCGCCGCGTCGCAGAGAGGCATAGGCAGAAGTTTGTCTGCCAGGGTATTAAGGACGATTATTTGCGCGGTAGTTGTGAGAACTTCGCCACCTAACAAAGATTATCTATGCTTGTTGAATTGTTCCTGGAATTGTTTTGCTTTTTCTTGTTGGTTCACTGAGTCCACTATTGTCCT
Source organism: Candidatus Altarchaeota archaeon (assembly GCA_016931955.1). Classification (GTDB taxonomy): domain Archaea; phylum Altiarchaeota; class Altiarchaeia; order IMC4; family QMZM01; genus JAUWTD01. The sequence goes on from JAFGDV010000008.1 coordinate 8,308, forward strand.
GCTGACGTTTATCAGGATGTTTGGTCCCGCAGCTTTTATGATTTTCTCAGGGTCTCCTCCTTGTGCGCCTACTCCGGGGCATAGGAAGACTCTGTCTTCCCCTATTTTTTCCCTTATTTTTCTGATGTCTTCCGTAGTCGTATTATCTGTGGCTCCCACGACTACGCCATCTGATCCGCCTTCCCTGACTTTCTGGGCTATCTCTAGGTATAATGGAACGCCGCCTATCATGGACTCCTTCTGGATCCAGCTGCTTTCAGGATTCGACATCAAAGTCAACACGAAGACTCCAAGTCCTCTTCTGTGTGCTCTTGCCGTGGTCTCCAGTATGTTCCCCGCGAACGGCGACAGCGTGAATGCGTCGAAGCCTGCTTCGCTGATCCAGTGCAAAGCAGACAGATTTGTTGAGCCTATGTCTCCCAGCTTGTGGTCTAGTATGGAGATACATCCCTTGTCATGTATTGCTTGGTTCAGCTTCCTTAATTGGTTGAGGTTCAGATCGAATAATATGAACTGAGAATTCGGCTTGTAGGCGCATGCGTAGTCGGAGGTCTTCTCTACCACGTCGAGGCAGAATTCCAGTATTTCCACTCCCATATCTCTTTTCAGGAATTTCTGCATGACGACATCTAAGCCCACGCATAGTATGCTGTTTTTCTCATCCCTTACCTTCTGGTAGAGGTCTAAGAACATAATATTAAATAATAAAAGAGATAGGTATAAAAAGGTTATCTGTGTTTTCTAACCAGCAGGTAGGCGAATGCCGGACTCACCAGTAAAACCACTGCTGCTACTGTCGCCGTCGCAAACTCAGGCACTTCAAACTCTGGCCCTCCGTTACATAGGGGTATCTCTGAGCTATCTTTCATAAAATCGGCTGCTAAGCAAGCAAGGTCGGCGTCGTCTACAAAACCATTCCCTGTCAGATCCGCCGCTTCGGTGTAGTTTGCATCACCCACTGATTTGTTGTAGGACCACGCTAGTAGCTGCAAGTCATTGAGGTTCACTATCCCATCCCCATCTATGTCCGGGCACTTAACGCATGCCGCTTGTGCGTTCACTGCGGTCATGCAAAACAGGACAAACGCTAGCAAAACTATTAGTTTTTTCATTTTTGTGTTATCTATCTTGGATTTCATATTTATATATAGTACAATTTTTAATTTTTATTAGTATATATTGTATATATAATGCAACTTTTTATCCCATAATGCATAAAGAAGAGACTAAATCGGCAGGCTTGGCGGCGTAATCTCCACCCCCTGCTCGAAGGATATATCACCTATGTCAGAAGCATACAATTGGAGTTCATTCCTCATTTTTTGTGTAGGTTATCTCCTTTCCAAGTGTATCCCCTATGACGCCTTCATCAAAGACGAGGTTTCCTCTGACGAATGTCTTAAGCGGCCAGCCCCTCAGCTTCCAGCCGTCGAATGGGCTCCACCCGCATTTGGTGAACAGTTTCTCGTTCTCTACCTTAGCCTCCTTCTTCAAGTCCACTATGACGAGGTCCGCATCATAGCCTTCCACTATCGCCCCCTTACCTCTTATCCTGAATATCTTAGCAGGACTTCCAGCTGTTAGTTTCGACAGCTCTATGAGGCTGATGGTTCCCTTCCCCACCTCATTCAAAAGCAGAGGCAGTAGTGTTTCTAGTCCCGGCATCCCAGAGCTCGCACTCAATATATCCTTTTCTTTTTCTTCTAGTAGGTGGGGTGCGTGATCCGTCGCTATAACGTCTATGACGCCTGAGCGGATCGCCTTCCACAATGTCCCCTGATCCTGCTTCGACCTTAATGGGGGGTTGACCTTTGAGTAGTTTCCCAACTCCTTTATGTTCTCTTTCGTGAGGAATAGGTTGTGAGGTGTAACCTCTGACGTAACACCCTCTCTCTTATTCTTCCTCAACAGGTTCACCTCCTCCCTCGTCGATACATGGCAGAAGTGGATTCTGCTCCCCGCCTTCCTGGAGAGGTACAGAAGCTGGTTCAATGCTGTTGAAGCACATATGTTCGGCCGGTAATCCGCATAATCAACCGCCGTAGGATTCTCCTTCTGTTTCAGCTTCTCCAACCAGTATTGGACCATGTCGCGGTTCTCTGCATGCGTCGTCGCCAGTATACCCTTCTTTGCGAGGATCTTTAATTCTTCATAGATCACTGCATCGTTGTCCACCCTCAGATTCCCAGTGGTCACGCTCATATAGAATTTAACGGATGCTATGTCGTCCTCCAGTCTCCGAAGTTCGTCCAAGTTGTCAAGTGATGCCCCAAAATGGAAGCCGTAGTCGACCTTCGCCTTGGGTTTCGCTATGGCCCGTTTATCGCTAAGGGTCTGAATTGTCGTCGTCGGAGGCTGCGTGTTCGGCATATCCAAGACCGTGGTAACGCCGCCTGCTGCTGCCGCAGAGGTTCCAGTTATCCAGTCCTCCTTTGAGCTTGAGCCTGGCTCCCTCAGGTGCACGTGAACATCTATCAACCCAGGTAGAACGTAGTTTCCATGAGCGTCTATTACCCGGTCAGCCTGAGGCAGTTTAGGATCCGATACTATCTGCTTTATCCTGCCTTCTTCTATTACTAGTCCGGCTTGAACTATTTTGTCGGATAAAACAAGCCTCGCGTTTTTTATTACTAAGTCAGGCATCTTATCTATTATCTCTTCCGCTTATATATCGCATCTGGAGCCTGATGCATCTCTTCGATATCTCCCGAACTCTGAGTCCTTGAGTTCCTCTGCAGTGAACACCGGCCCCTCCTTGCAGACCCTCTTCCCTGAGGGATCGACGCAGCATTGGCCGCATATTCCGTTGCCGCATTTCATGTACCTATCCAGCGAGATCTGGCAGGGGATCTTTTTTTCAAGGGAGAGGTCTGCTATTACCTTCATCATGGGCTCTGGGCCGCAGGTGTATATCTGGTCTATTTCCCCTTTGTCCAGTAGGTTATGTAAGACGTCGCACACTGAGCCGCGGCTGCCGCAGGTTCCATCGTCTGTTGCAATCAATAGATCCAGTTTTTTCTTCTTAAGTTCATCGATCCACATAAGTTCGTCCACTGTTGACGCCCCCTGGATTACGGTTAATTCCCGCCCCCCCTTAAGTAGTTCATCTATGATCGGCCTCAATGGGGCTATCCCCACACCCCCTGCCGCAACGCAGACCTTTTTTCCCTCAATCCTGAAGCAGCCGTCTCCGAAGGGTCCCCTGATCCCTATGAGGTCTCCCTTCTTCAGAGTGAACATCTTTTTAGTGAATGCTCCGACCTCTCTGATCGTGAACTCTGCCTTATCCTTCAAGCTGCTGAAGCTGAAGGGTTTTTCCCCAACGCCTGGGATCCAGAGCATGGCGAACTGCCCCGGCTTCGCCGCCATTTTCTTATCCAGGGTGAACGTCTTCACAGTAGGCGTCTCATCCTTCACCTTAAGGATCCTCACGATATCAGGCGCACCCATCTCTTTCACCTGCAAGTATTAGGGATATGTTGTCTATGCCACCCCGCTCATCTGCCATCCCCACAAGGGCGTCGCATGCCTCATCAAGGCTTCTGGATTCCAGAACCTTACCCCTTATCTCCTCATCCGATACCATATCAGTCAACCCGTCGCAGCAAAGCAGTACGATATCCTCGGCTCCAACATCCGCTTTGAACACACTGGGTTCCACTTCCGGCAGACAGCCTATAGCCTGCTGCAGGGCCCCTCCCATGTCAACGTGGTCCTCGGTGACCTGCTTTACCCCCCTCTTGTTTATTATGTAAAGCCTTGAGTCCCCTACGTTCCCAACGTAGAGCCTTAGGTCGTCCAGTACAGCAGCAACCATTGTAGTGCACATCCCGGCGTGTTTCGGGTTCCTAGCAGCGTAGTCCAGTAGGCTTCTATTTGCTTGCTTTATCCCTGCCTTCAACGAGGGTGAATAATCTACGTCCCTCACCGAGGAAGACAATTCCGGTAGCATGTATTCTGCGAGCATCTTCGTCGCCAGGTAGCTTGCGGTTTCCCCGGAGGGTGAGCCGCCTACGCCGTCTCCAAGAACCAATAATAAACGTTCATATTTCTTGGACTCATAGACTGCATTGATTCTGAGGACTACTATGCTGTCTTCGTCCCTGTCTCGGATCTTCCCAGTTTCCGATCTATGGGCTACCTTAATCATGCGCCTTACCCCTTAGCTCATCAATTTTAGAGTAACCCCACTCCTCCATGAATCCTTCTAGTTCACCACAGATTTCAGAGAACACCTTGAGGTCTCTATTCATAACAGCAGTACCTACTCCGACAGCGGTTGCCCCCGCCATCATCATCTCTACCGCGTCTCTCCCCGTCTGGATGCCGCCCACCCCAATGATTGGTATATTCACGGCCTCATATATTTCATACACGCATCTAACTGCGAGGGGCTTTATGGCTGAGCCACTCATGCCTCCGAACTTGTTTGAGAGTATCGGTTTAGCGGTTTCTATGTTTATCGCCATCCCGGGACCGTAGCTGTTTATCGCAGAGATGATGTCTGCGCCGGCGGACTCGGCCGCCTTCGCAATTGACGCAATATCTAAAACATTCGGTGTTAGCTTCACTATCAAAGGAATCCTTGTCTTGTTCTTTACTTTTTCTGTAATCTTTCCTGTAACCTCCGGGTCCGTGCCAAACGGTTTCCCGTATTCGGATTCCATGTTGGGGCAGGATATGTTCGCCTCGATGAATGCAGGCTTCGCCTCGCTTATCCTCTCCGCTACTTCACCGAATTCCTTTACTGTTCTTCCGTAGAAGCTCGCTATGACCGGCGCCTTTATCTCCTTCACTGCCTTTCTGAGTTCTTCAAGCGACTCATCCGGTGAGGGGCAGGACAGGCCTACTGCATTCAATAGCCCCGAAGTGACCTCCACCACAACAGGCGTCGGATGGCCTTCTCGTCTCTCCGGCCCGATGGACTTCATTGTGACGGCTCCCGCTCCAGCCTCGGCCACCCTCTTCAGTGAAGACGCTGTAACGCCTAGGATCCCGGAAGCCAGCACAGTCGGATTCCTTAGTCTCACCCCAAGCAGGGAGGTTGATATGTCCACCATCTTCTTTTAATTATTTTCATTCATCAATATTAACCATGAGGCCGAAGATTCTGATCACAGACAAGATACATGATTCTGCGATAGAGGAGGCACGGTCATTCGCAGACGTCGACCTAGAATTCGACATACCCCCTGATAGACTTATCAAGAAGATCAGAGACTACGACGCACTTATCGTGAGGAGCAGTACCAAGGTGACAAAGGACGTGATAGAGAGAAGCAACCTCAAGATCATCGGCAGAGCCGGCGTCGGCTTGGACAACATAGACGTGGAAGCTGCCTGCAAGAAAAACATAGAAGTCGTCAACTCCCCTGAGGCGAGCACCATAGCCGTCGCTGAGCTGGTCATAGGCTCCCTCATAACCCTGCTGAGGAAGATACATCACGCCCACCACTCCATGCGGGAGGGCAGGTGGGAGCGCAGCAGATTCACTGGTAACGAGCTTTTTGGAAAAACCCTAGGCATCATCGGCTTCGGCAGGATCGGCAGAGAGGTCGCTGACCGGGCCAACGCCTTCGGGATGAACGTCCAAGTATATGACCCAGTCATCACCGTAGAGGATGCCCGCGAGAGCAATTGCCGTTTTTCTGAAATAGAGGATCTATTGAAGACATCCGACATTGTCACACTGCATGTGCCCCTCACCAAGGAGACTAAGAACATCATAGGCCAGAAGAGATTATCCCTGATGAAGCCTTACGCCGTCTTGGTCAACATCGCCAGGGGCGGCTTAGTCGATGAAAAAGCACTGTATGATGCCCTGAAGAATAATCGACTTCGGGGAGCTGTCCTCGACGTCTTCGAGGAGGAGCCTCCCAAGGTTCAACTATTCCGTGACCTTGAGAATGTGGTGTTGACGCCTCATCTCGGCGCCTCGACGGATGAGGCACAGATTAACGCAGGCACCGTTGTAGTGGAAAAGATCAGGAACTTCTTCAGAAGCCAAAACTAGGGGGTGGATTCCTTGTATGCTACCGTTGACTGGAACAGAGAGAATCTGATCAGGAGGTTTGAGGGGGAGGGTATGGTGTTGACATCCCACGCCTTCGACTGGATCATCTCGCACAAGATCAACCCAGAGGAGATCATCTCCGAGGCCAAGGATAAGGGTATCTGGCTCATCGCTGACGAGTTCCTTGAGGAGTTCCTTGACGGCCGGAGGGCGAAGCAGGAGGAAAAACCCCAGCTCGTGGAGGTTGAGAGGAAAAAACACATAGTATCAAAGGATATTGACCCCCTGCTTAAGATCCACACGGAATCCGATGTCTCCGGTAGATCGACCTGTGAGGGAATCCTTGAAAACTTCGTCGAATACTTTAATGGGAAATACTCTAACTTGAGGAACATACTCAGGGAGAGAGAGATCCTGAAGGGCGCTGTACCCATCGAGGTCGCGAGAAAGAATAAGGGGGAAGACAACATGAGGGTTATCGCCATGGTCTCCGCTAAGAGGGAGAGCAAAAAAGGCTACCGTTTCCTTGACGTCGAAGACCCTACAGGAGAGCTCACCGTCCTCATCTCAGGCGACGACTCAAAGATGCAGCTGCTCTACGACCAGATCCTCCTTGACGAGGTCATAGGTATCATGGGCAGATTCAGCAACGACATCTTTGTCGCGAATGAGATTTTTCAACCGGATCTTCCTCTCGACAATAAGGCAGCGACTGCCGACGAACCCGTCTATGTCGCCTTCATCTCGGACATCCACGTCGGCAGCTACCTTTTCCAGGAGAAGGAGTTCAACCACTTCATCGACTGCCTGAATCTGAAGGGCAACAACAACGACATCTTCGATAAAGTGAAATACGTCTTAGTTGCAGGAGACCTCGTTGACGGCATCGGCGTCTACCCTAATCAGGAGAAGGAACTTTCTATTCCAGACATCTACAAGCAGTATGACTTCCTCGCCAGCCTCCTTGAAAGGGTTCCTGACTATATCGAGATCGTCCTCGCCATGGGCAACCACGATGCTGTCCGCGGGGCTGAGCCTCAACCGAGGCTTGACAACGACATCGGGGCGCCGCTCTATGACCTGCCTAATGTCCACGTCGTAGGCAACCCGGTGACGGTTTCACTCCATGGTGTCAGAACATTGATGTATCATGGGACCTCCCTTGACACCGTTATAGGTAACTTGGCTTCCTGCACCTATTCTAAGCCCGAGACGGCGATGATAGAGTACTTGAAGAGGAGATACCTTGTGCCAGTCTACGGCAGCGACGTTATCTCCCCTGAGAGAGTCGACTATCTTACAATAAACTCGATCCCGGACATACTGCACTGCGGTCACGTCCACACTAACGGATATGCTATCTACCGCGGAGTGCGCATCATAAACTCGGGAACCTGGCAGGGCCGAACAAAGTATCAGGAAGAGTTAGGCCATCTTCCGACGCCTGCACGGGTTCCGGTGATGAATCTACAGAATCTGGAGGTCTCTGTGATACACTTTTAAGATGGACTCCTACTTCAAGGAACTTGACGAGAAGATCAAGGAAACTTATCGTATAGCGGAGAAGGCCAGAGCCCTCGGCCTGGACCCATCCCTCAAGGTCGAAGCACTACCAGCTGGCGACCTCGCATCCAGGGTTGAGGGTCTCGTCGGCCCGGAGGGCATCGCTGAAAAGATCAAGGAGTATGGCAGAGACAATATTAAGGGCATAATCGACTTCGTCTTAGGGGATGTTTCTTCTCTACCAAGGAAGGCTCAGGAGCAGCGCATCGACCAGGCCCTGAGGACGGCCCTCGCAGTTATCACTGAGGGTGTGGTAGCCGCGCCCATCGAAGGCATCGCTCATGTGGCGATAAAAAGCAACCCCGATGGCTCAGACTATCTCTCAGTGTATTTTTCCGGCCCCATCCGGAGCGCCGGCGGCACCGCTCAGGGATTGGCTGTCTTGTTTGCTGACTACTTGAGGAAGAAAGCCAATCTCCAAGAATACCGACCTACCAAGGATGAGGTTGAACGCTACCTGGAGGAGATCAAGATCTACCATGAGCGGGTAAGCCGACTACAGTATAAGCCTTCAGATGACGACATCCGGGAGATCGTGAACCGCTGTCCTATCTGTGTCGACGGCGACCCTACGGAGAAAAGAGAGGTATCCATCCACCGCAACCTGCAGCGGATCGAGACCAACCGCATCAGGGGCGGCATGTGTCTTGTCATAGCTGAAGGCATCGCCCAGAAGGCTAAGAAGCTCCTTAACTATAACGAATTGTTCGGATTGGACTGGGGCTGGCTTTCCTCTCTGGGAAAGCACGGCAGCGCAGATGAAGCCAAGAAGGGTGCAGCCTTCATGTCTGAGATAGTCGGCGGCCGACCTATCTTCGCTGAACCCTCAGCCAAGGGCGGCTTCCGTCTACGCTATGGCAGATCCCGCAGCTCCGGGATCGCTGCCAAATCCATACACCCTGCCGCGATGATCCTCCTCGACGGCTTTATCGCCACTGGAACACAGGTCAAGGTCGAACACCCCGGCAAGGGTTGCATCATCACTGAATGCGACACCATCGAGGGCCCCATCGTGAAATTGAAGGATGGCTGCGTTGTCAGGGTAGAGAACAGAGAGCAGGCGCAATCCCTGAAAGACAATCTTGCGGAAATCCTCTTCCTGGGCGACATGCTCGTCACCTACGGAGACTTCCTGCAGACCAATACCGCGTTATTGCCTGCCGGCTTCTGTGAAGAATGGTGGCTCCTCGAATTAGAGGATAAAAACGTTCCCCTCCCAGAGAAGATCCCTTCTCCAGAAGAAGCCGTCAACCTCTCCCTCACATACAAGGTTCCATTGCATCCTCGCTACACCTATCGCTGGAATGACCTCTCCTCTGATGATCTATCTGTGCTTGTTGACTGGCTCTCCTCCGGCGAAGTCGATAGTTTTTTAGTAATCGAAAACAACAACCCTGAAGCCAAGAGGGTCCTGGAATGCCTCGGCGTACCCCACCGGGTGGAGGACAACAACGTAATCATCGAAGAATTCATTCCACTACTCTATTCCCTGGGCATCTTCGTTGATGGCAGAATAAACACTGATAAGTTCTCCTCCCTGAAGGAATCCGGTAAAGAATCCGTCGTAGACTTCCTCAATTCTGTTTCTTCTTTGACTATTCGCCCTAAGTCGGGCTCATATGTCGGCGCACGAATGGGACGCCCTGAAAAAGCCAGAGAAAGAAAGATGCAGCCTCCTGTGCATTCTCTCTTCCCTATTGGCTTGAATGGCGGCGCTGAACGTAATATCAGTCTCGCCGCTGGTAAGGGCTCTGTCTCCGTTGAAGTGGCTCGTTTTGAGTGCCCTAAATGCGGTCTTTCCTCTATTCACCCCATGTGTCCTCGCTGCAGTAAACCAGCTGTCCTGAAGAAGGTCTGCCCTTCCTGCGGCCGCCCAGTCGACACCCGCATGGATAAGTGCCCCAAGTGCAGGACTACGTTGCAGGGTTGTGAGAAAAAGGACCTTAACCTTCAGGACATGTGGAGGTCCGCCGTCGAACGCGTCGGCTTTTCCCGCGACGTTAAAGGCGTCCAGGGTATGATCTCCTTCTATAAGGTTCCTGAGCCCTTGGAGAAGGGCCTTCTCCGTTCCAAGTATGATGTCTTCGTCTTCAAGGATGGCTCGATCCGTTTCGACGCAACCGACGCCCCTCTCACTCATTTCCGTCCCAGGGAGGTTAATGTCTCAGTCGAGAAACTCGGGGAACTGGGCTACACCCGTGACTACCTTGGAAACGACTTAGTCGATGAGGAGCAGCTTCTCGAGTTGAGGGTTCAAGATATTATTCTACCAGTGGAGGGCGCCTCTTATCTTCAGCGGGTTTCTTCCTTCATCGATGAGCTCTTGACTAGATTCTATGGCCTCGAACCCTTCTATAATGTTTCCTCTCGTGATGATCTCTTAGGTCATCTTGTTGTTGGCTTGGCTCCTCACACCTCTGCTGCTATCACTGGCCGCATCATTGGTTTCTGTAACGCTAATGTCTGTTTTGCTCATCCCTTCTGGCATGCGGCTAAGCGCCGTAACGCCGACGGCGACGAAGACTCTGTCATGTTGTTACTGGACGCATTGATCAATTTCTCCCGGATGTATTTGCCCGAGAAACGCGGCGGCAAGATGGATGCCCCTCTCGTGGTTACCACCTTACTGGATCCTAGGGAGGTCGACGACGAAGCCCATAAGATCGAGGTCTGCAGTCGTTTTTCCCTGGATTTCTACAAGAAGACCTGGCTTAGGGTTAATCCCTCTGAAGTCGATGTCCCCATAGTGAATTCTTTCCTTGACTCTGATCCTTTTCACAGTATCTGTTTTTCTCATGACTCCTTTGACGTCTCCGGTCCCGTGACTGAGTCCAGGTATGTTCTCCTTGATTCTATGGAGGAGAAGGTTGATGCTCAGCTTCATGTCGCTGTTTTGTCTCGCGCCGTTAATGAGTCTACTGTCGCCGAATTGGTGATCAACTCTCATTTTTTGAGGGACACGTATGGTAACTTGCGTGCTTTTTCTCGTCAGAAGTTCCGGTGCGTTAAATGTAATAAATCTTATAGGCGGGTTCCTCTCGTCGGTAAGTGCACTAAGTGCGGCGGCCGTCTTCTCCTCACCGTCACTGAGGGCAGCGTCCGCAAGTACTTGGACATCAGCATCAACTTAGCGGATAAGTACTCTCACTCTGACTATTTGAAGCAGCGTCTCAGCCTACTGAACAGAGAGATCACGTCCGTCTTCACCAACGACCTGAATAAACAGGTCAGCTTATCCGACTTCATGTAGGGTTTTTTTGGTTCTCTTTATAGTTGAATTACGAGCATATACTTATGATTTCACTATTTTTGGATAGGGTGCTGGAGCTAGATTTTCTGGGTAAACTCTATGGAGGCGGTGAAGCTGGATTCATCGTCATCTACGGCAGGAGGAGAATCGCCCAAAAACTAAGAGAGATTTGGAGGTGGTTTTTTGGGTTGCGTTGACTGTTGTATTTAAATAGTTATCTTTCCAGTAGTTTACTATGCAGATAACTAAATTTGTTGACCGGGCGGATGAGCTCGCTAACCTGGAGAGGCTATGGCAGAGAGGCCGGGCAGAGTTCGTCGTAGTCTACGGCCGGAGGAGAATCGGCAAAACCGAGTTGATTAAAAAGTTCATTGAAGACAAGCCATCAGTCTATTATCTTGCGAGGCTTGAGTCTGAGAAAGACCAATTAGATAGGCTTTCGCTGAGTTTGTCTGACTTCTTCGATGACCCCGTGCTCCGGAAATCCCCACTGAGGTCATGGGATGCGGTTTTGGAGTATATTCTCCGGCAGAACCGTAGATTCGTCTTAGTATTCGACGAGTTCCCGAACATGGTGCTTTCTCCCCGTATTTTGTCTATTCTACAGGATTTCTGGGATGGGAGGCTGAAGAACTCGAAGGTGTTTATCATAGTCTGCGGGTCCTCGCTTTCCATGATGGACAAGTACGTATTCCAGTACAGGACGCCCCTCTACGGCAGAAGAACGCTGGACCTTAAACTGGATGATCTTTCTATGTCGGATGTTTGCGAGTTTTTTCCCTCCCATAGCGTGGAGAAGGTTGCTAGGATATACGCTGTTCTTGGGGGGACGCCTGCCTACCTCCTTGAGTACTCCAGCAGCTTGGATGAGACTATAGGGAATATTGTCTTTAAGAGGAGTTTCCTCTACAGGGAGCCTGAATTCGTCCTGAGAGAGGAAGTCAATGAGCCAAGGTATTTTATGTCTATTCTGCATGCTGTGTCGGTGGGAAAGAATAGGGTGAATGAGATCGTAGACCTGACGGGTTTAGATAAGGGCGTCGTCGGCAAGTACCTCTCAATACTGCAGGATCTTGACCTTGTGAGGCGGGAGGTTTCGGTTACTGAGAACTGGAAGACTCGGAAGAGTATCTACTCCATAAAGAATAACTTCTTCCGGTTCTGGTTTAGGTTCATATACTCGAACCTGCAGGAAATCGAGAGGAATCCTGAAAGCGTATTCTCCTCCCTTAAGAGAGACTTTAATCCCTACCTTGGCCTGGTATTCGAAGGCGTCGCTGAGGAGCTGCTCTATAGAGAGAAGCTGCCTTTTTCCTTGTCGAAGATTGGCCGCTGGTGGCATAGGGATTTGGAAATTGACTTGGTTGCCTTAGGCCGGAAGGAGGCAGCCTTCTTCGAAGTCAAATGGAGTG
>JAFGDV010000039.1 GCA_016931955.1 Candidatus Altarchaeota archaeon
GGAAGAGGAGGCTAAGCGGATTAAGGAGGAGCGTGAGATGAGGGAAGAGGAGGCTAAGCGGATTAAGGAGGAGCGTGAGATGAGGGAGCATGAGATCATGGAGGCGAAGGAGGGGCGTGAGAAGAAGGGTCATAGGATTAAGAAGAGAAAGGAGGAACATGGGGGAGGTAAGATAGTTTAAGAGTCAATCAGATCGGAACCTGATTTGATAAAAACCATACATCGGAGGTAAAAAAATGTTAGAAAAGATTTTGACGGACCTGAATTCTGTAGAGGGCGTGACCGGATCTTTAGTTACTGGAAAAGACGGTTTAGTCATTGCTCAAAGAGCACCAGCGGGCGTGGATGTGGATCTAGCATCTGCTATGACTGCTACGATATTTGGTACGGGTGATAGGGCTATAAAGGAGCTAAAGCAGGGGGAAATAGTGCAAGGTATGCTGGAAGGGACCGCGGGAAAGACATTGGTTATCGCTGGTAAGGATGCTATATTGATGGTTATGACGTCTCCTAGGGTAAACCTTGGTCTTGTAAGGATCGAGATGACACGTTGCATTAAGGAGATAGAAGAGTCCCTCTAGGTTCCAACAATTCAGCAGGCTGGTAAAACAGCCCGGTCATCTGGTAGAGTAAATAGGGGTTGATGATCTTAGTGCTGGATTCAAATGGACGATGAAGCCTTAAATATTGACATCCTGGGTGAGGTTCTCACCTCGCTCAGTAGTAATCAGGGCGTTTTAGGGTGTCTTATAACTGATGAAGAAGGTAACAGTATGGTCAGTAGGATACCTTCTGATATAAATAAATCAATCTGTGAGTCAGCAATAGCAACACTGTATGGCTCATCTGAGCGGGCGATCAACTGGGCTAATCAAGGCGATTTGATGAGTGTTATGGTGGAGGCCAGCTCAGGTAATCTCCTCATAGCTAATGCTAGTGGTCTTAATTTCGTTGTTATTGCTCAGCGTGATGTCAATCTTGGTTTACTGCGCGTTTCTATGAAGAGGGCATCTGAGAGTATAAGGGGGGGTGTTGGAAGTAAAACCACTCGACCAATGCAGGCTTCAGTACAGGGCGTTGAGGCTCCGAAGCCTAAGATAGCTGAGGCTAGGTTAAAGATTAAAGAGGTTAGACCTAAAATGGAAGAAATTCCCCTACCTGTGTTACCGGATATACCCGTTAGTGTGGAAATACCTGATGATTCTGCTGGCAGGGCAGATCTTGCCTTTGAAATATATAAAGTAGTTTTTCTGTCTCTCTCTGTTGGTGCGGCGAGGGTTTCTGGTGTAGCACCTACGCGTGGAATGATCAAGCGTTGTTTGTCTCGTGTTAGATGTCATGATCTCCTGGAGGGTGTCGCCATACAGAGAGACGCTACCCTGGACTTCAAAAAACTGAAGGAGAACCTTGAAAGAATACCCCCTAAAGACAGGGAGCGTGCGATAAAAGAGAAGTTCGGTGAAATCATCAGTTCTCTTGTTGATGGCTATGGAAGCGTGATGGGGTACGCGCCTTTGAAGGGCATGACCATGAAGGAGATGGGTCTTGTGTTAAAGGGCTATAAGGAAGCGATGGATGAGCTCGGTATCATGAATACGATCCCATTAGAGATCCTTTAGTTGATTGAGGATATCCGTTCCTGTGGTATGCCCTCAAGGTATTTTTATATTGGTGGGCTAATTATAACTGAATATATCTTGTGCTTAAAATGTATTTGCCTAAAGGAATACGTTTAAAACATGGTGATTTTTCTGATCTGCCCGGCTTCTGCAGGGAGCTGCCGAGTGAATTCAACGGTGCAATAACCTTCTATACCAAATACGGAGGGAAATTTTATGAGGGGAACATGCTGATCATGGGGGGTAAAATAGTTGCTTCATCAATTAAGAATCTGGAGGATGATACCGAACTGACAAAGGAGGAATCACTGGAAGATATCAAGAAAAAGATGGATGGCGCTGGGGATGTTGACATCTATTCCTTCAATGACGTTGACATGTGGCTTTCTGTTGAGCATAACCCCCAGGCCTTTCTGAAAAACGGCATTGATATCCCCTATTTTCTGGAAGGACTAGTCGTTAAACCAAAGACTAGGAAGTCGACTGAAGATGGGATTGCAGACTCAAAGAAGCATGGAAGGGATGAGGGGATGAGGAAGAGGTTTAAAGCAAAGATCGATGAATGGAGGTCTAAGGGATATGATGTCCTGCCCCTTGAGTCTGTAATAGACTATGATCTGCAAGAGGTTCAAAGTACCTTCAAAAAGTTTGAGTTTGACATTAAAGTGCTTCAGAGGATTGAGGAGCAGTTGAACTCATTTGATACTGCCGGTTTTGAGGACGACGTGAGGGCGATAAGGTCCAAGCTTAGGGATACTCAGAGGATTGTCGAGCTGATGGGGGGGATAAAAAGGCTTGAGAAGAGGATTGAATCTAAGCAAAAAGAAATGCGGAAAGGTGGGGTAACTGAGAAAGAAAAGGAGAAACCGGTTGAGGAGAAGAAGCCGGTTTCTAAGAAAGAAGCTTTTTTGAATCTTCTGCGAGAGCTGGAGATCTCAGCGAAGGACTTAAAGGGTGTAGCAGTCATAACAAAAAACGGTCTTCCTATAGCTACGAGGCTTCCAAGGGATCTAGATGTGGAATCCTTTGCTGGAATGGCGGCTGCGATGTATGGGGCGGCGGAAACAACGATGGTGGAGTTAAAGCATAGCAACCTGTTTTGGGTCTATACTGAAGCAGAGGATTCTAAATTCGTGGTTGTTGGGGCTGGTCCTCAAGCACTCTTGGTAGCACTTGTTGGCATGGGTGCGAATATGGGCCTGGTCCTTGTTAAACTAAAGGATACTGCCAATAGGGTGAAGGATTTAATGAAATGAATCCCCATATCTATCATACTTTTTATTAAACAAGAATCTAATATCTAATCTATTAAATGCATTTTTCACGGGGTGCTATAATGCCTGACGAAGTAATTAGGGTCCCAACGAATATCAAGGGGTTTGATGAAATTGCTGGAGGCGGTTTACCTCCTGGTACGTGCATACTTCTAATAGTCCCGCCAGTGATTGACGTGCACCTATTCTGTCTTGAGTATATATACAAAGGCCTGCTCAGTGGAGAGCCGGGGCTGGTCATCACCATGAATTATTCCCCTGAGGATTTGAAGATCAGGGCCCTTCAGTATGGGTGGTTTTTGGTGAGGGGTGAGCAGCAGAACCTCCTTCGTTGGGTTGACGGTTACTCGTTGAATGCTAGAAAGGACGTGGAGAATACTCCAACGATTAAGAGGATCGGAGGATCCATTGCGTTGTCTGATCTCACAATCGGGATGTCTCAGGCACAGAAGGATTTCTACTCGGTAAAGAACTACTACCGGTTCATCTTCGATTCGCTATCCACCCTGTTCATATACAATGACCCTAACACAATATACCGTTTCCTCAGGACGATAATACCGAAGCTTAGGGTTTCAGGTGGTATTGGGTTTTTCCTGCTTGGAGCGGGCATGCATGACCCACAGATAGAGATGACCCTCCGTTATATGATGGATGGCACTATTGAGGTAACCAATGATCTGGAGATGAAGATAATGAGCCTACCAAATCCAACGCCTGTTAGAATGGCTCAACTATCCCTCACAAAGGAGGGTTTTATAGTAGAGCAGAAACAGTAGTATCTATTGTAGAGCGGTTTCCATTGTTGAAGGATCCAGTTCTTAGAGCTCGAACATTGGTTTCAGTACTATGCCGTCCTTGGTTATCTGGAGTATCTGTTTGTTCCTTGAGTGAGCCACACCCCTCATCTTAACAACTTGCAGGGTTCTTATGAGTTCTCCTTTGTCTTCGTGCTCTCTAAGCATTATCACTCCATCTGCTATGAATTCTTCAACTCCGTAGACTGAATACTGGAGGCTCATTGGCGGTATCTCTGATATGAACAGGGTTGTGCAGTCTAGATAGCCTAACTGAAGCCCTAGTTCGAATATGAATTCCCTTATGTTTTTTTCGCTGCCTAAGCTGTTGCAGATTGCTGTTATTGAGTCCACGCAAACCCTCTGTGCTTCGCTGTCCCTTATTATGGAGCTGATCATGTTTATTATCCCGTTGACGGTGAGTGGCTCCAGATTTATCAGCCTCGCATCCTGGGTTATGTCGAGGATCTTTATCTTGTCCTCCTCGACAAGTTTTGGGTCGTAGAAGCTGAAGGGTTCCAGATTCGCTATTATCTTGTCTCTTGGTTCGGAGAGTGATATATAGATCCCTATCTCATCTGCTTCCTTTGCCCCATAGAAGAGAAAATGTTCTGCCAGTATAGTCTTGCCTGTACCACAGCTTCCTGATAGCAGTACAGAACTCCCCCTTGGGACTCCGCCGCTCAATAAATCGTCTAGCTCATTGATACCTGTCTTTATTAGCTCGACCATGGTAAACACCTGATTAATTTAAAAGTTGCTATACTATAATTATCCCTCCTCTTTTAAATACATTACGTTTTTAGTATTTATACTTTATGGTTGCATGATGGACTTCGGTGATTCAGTTCTTGCGATGACGGAAAAAATACCTCGTGGGAGGGTTACCAATTATGGTGAAATCGCCAAGGCTTTGGGGGATGTTAGGCTTGCGAGGGCTGTGGGTCAGGCACTCAAAAAGAACCCCCGACCAGTGAAGGTACCATGCCATCGCGTGGTCTGCTCTGACGGCAGGATAGGCGGCTACAGTCGCGGCGTTTCAGAGAAGATAAAGCTGCTGAGTGCAGAGGGCATAGTAGTCGAGAATAACCGGATACTTGACTTGGAGAGGATATTTGTTAGCTCATCTGAGCTGATAAAGTCCTAAGCTGTTTAACAGTGATCCCTGGAATCCCCCTCAGTTGTTCACCCTTGTCTGTTAGATTGACTATTCCTGCATGCGATCTCTCTGCTAACTCCTCCAATAGGGTCTTCCCTATCCTAAGCTTCCTTGGCTTAAGTTCTCTATCATAGCTTCCAGAGTATTCGCCTATCTCTGAACCGAAGTCCATTCCAGCTAGCACGATAAGACCTGACTTGAAGTGTTCTGCAAGATAAACAGCCCGGTCGCCGTCCGTAAAACCGCCGAAGTTATGGAGTCTGCCGAAGGGCTTCAACTGTGTTGTTCCGATAACGTTCCTTAGTTCTGGGACGAACTCTCTGATCTTCTCCATATTATCCGCGTGTGCGTGCACCACTGTGATAACTCCCCTCCTGTTTGCCTCTATTATCGCTTTAATGTCTCCGTCGAGGTCAGTCACCTGTATCTGTGGCAGCATGTTGTGTTCAAGCAGGGCTTTGACGGCGCCGTCGGCGGCGATCAGGACAAAGCCAGTGTGCAGCTTATCGGAGATTATCTTATCTATGTCCTGGATAAGGGATGGTCCCGCCCCGAAGACGATAATGCACCTGTCTATGATTGATTCCAGTGGCTTTAGGTCTGGTTCCTCAATCAAGTTATCAAGCAGCTTAGCAGCCTTTTCATCCCCTTCTGTATCCAACCTAAGCCTTCTTGCGATCTCTATGTAATCCATCCCTAAAGATATTTGGCTTCACTTATTTTAACCTAATCGAATATTATTGTTGGGTGAAGGGATGAAAGCAAAAACAGGAACAGACCTGCTTAAGA
This sequence comes from Candidatus Altarchaeota archaeon, assembly GCA_016931955.1. GTDB lineage: Archaea > Altiarchaeota > Altiarchaeia > IMC4 > QMZM01 > JAUWTD01. The sequence goes on from JAFGDV010000039.1 coordinate 5,639, forward strand.
AGGGTTTTGCTAAGATGGTTAAAGGCGGCGTCGTGATGGACGTCACCAATGCTGAGCAGGCGAGGATCGCAGAGGAAGCCGGTGCTGTAGCAGTGATGGCATTGGAAAGGGTGCCAGCAGACATTAGGGCTGCTGGGGGTGTTGCACGCATGGCTGACCCGCAGAAGGTATGTGAGATAATGGATGCAGTAACCATTCCCGTCATGGCGAAGGTTAGGCTAGGCCACTTCGTTGAGGCTCAAATCTTGGAAGCAATCGGTGTTGACATGATCGATGAATCAGAGGTTCTGACGCCTGCCGACGAAAGCAACCACATAGATAAGTCTAAGTTCAAGATCCCGTTCGTCTGCGGCGCCAGAGACCTGGGCGAAGCCTTGCGCAGGATCTCTGAGGGTGCTGCGATGATAAGGACTAAGGGAGAAGCGGGCACAGGCAATATCGTAGAAGCGGTGAGACACATGCGTTTGATAAATTCACAGATCAGGAAGGCACAGAATATGGGTGAGGATGAGCTCTACACCGAGGCGAAGAACCTGCAGGTGCCACTTTGTAGACTTAGGGAGGTCAGGAATCTTGGCAGGCTTCCTGTGGTGAACTTCGCAGCGGGTGGGATAGCTACTCCGGCAGACGCGGCCTTGATGATGCAGCTTGGAGCTGATGGCAACTTCGTTGGCTCGGGAATCTTTAAATCAGATGACCCTGAGAGGAGGGCTAAGGCCATAGTCGAAGCCACGGCTCACTATAATGACCCTAAGCTGTTGGCAGAGGTGTCAAGGGGCCTGTCAGGTGCTATGAAGGGTATAGACATCAGGTGCTTGGAGGAGAGCGAGCTTTTGCAGGTTCGAGGTGTTTGAACATGTTCATAGTCCTAGAAGGCATAGACGGCTGTGGTAAATCAACCCAGGCTCAGCTGCTGCATGATTGGCTTGTTGAGGAAGGCCGCGATGTTCTGTTAACGGCGGAGCCTACAAACAACGTCATCGGCTCTTATGTGAAAGAGATACTCTCAAGTGGTAGGGAGGTTGATCCAAGCGCCCTCGCTTTGTTGTTCACCGCAGACAGGCATGAACACATCAAGGGGGAGATAGAGCCTGCCCTAAAGGCCAGAAAGACGGTCATATCAGAGAGATATTATCACTCAACGGTAGCCTACCAGGCGGCTCAGGGCGTTGATAGGAGCTGGTTGATTGATATAAACTCTTTCCCGATTGAAAACAAGCCGGATGTGACTTTCTTCCTTGATATCAAAGCAGAGGTTGCTTTACCCAAGATTCAGGAGAAGGATCAACGTTTTAGAGAACTTTTGGAGAATTCACGCAAGAAGGTTGAGGACCTGAGGAAGCACTACTTGAACAATAAGAAGGCGATCTATACTAAGATAAATCAGAAGAAGGCTGCTGATGAGCTTCTTGAGGTAAGCAGGCGGCTGGAGATGGCTGAAGAGGAATATAAGCGCGAGAAATCTAAGTACCTGCGGTTTGAGAGATTCGAGAAGCCCACGACTTTGGAGGCAGAGACCCAGAGATATGATGTCTTCCTTGGCAAGGTGAGGGAGAACTATCTGCAGTTCAAGGACGTTGTCAGAATAGACGGCTCAAAACCAGTCGACCTGGTCTTTGAGGATATCAAAAGGTCTGTCAGGAAAATCCTCTAGACCTTATTGTTTTCCCTTCTATTCTAACGTCGAAGCCGAATCTGTTTAATACTTCAATGTTGGTCTTCGCATGTTCGGTCGTCTCACTAACTGATACGCATCCACCAGCCAGTGCGATATATGGTATGATCTGGTCTGCCATGTATCTGTCGAGCGCAGCTTTTGAGTTGATCTCCCATATGAGGCTTTCTGCAGCCTCTTCTCCTGCAATCTCAGCCCTTTTTCCTCTCTCGCCTAGGGAACTGGAGCCCAGCCGGGTGTTCTCCGTCTCGGCCCAGAGGGTTATCCCTGAGCCATATGAAAAAGCCGGAGAATGTTCTTGTTTAATCTCTATGTCATTGTTAAAGCCCATATTCGATAGTGCGTTATAAAGCAGGGGTCTTGCCGATCTTGCCTGTCTTCTAGCGACCCGCGATTTTTCTAAATCCGAGTGGCAATGAGAGATTCCCTTCACGGCTGTTAGTCTACCCTGTTCCATTAGTTCAATCCTATCCACCCGGTCTATCGGCTGTATCCTGGCTTCGACCTGTCCCCCGCCTGCTGGATAATACCCTCTCCTGGTCAGGTTGATCTCTGCCATGTAGCCGAATTTCTCCAGGATGGGTAGTGTAACAAACCTAAGGTAGTCTATCTGTGGACTCCATCCGACGTCTGTTCCCCCTGTAATCCTTACCCTGACCTCTTTTTTCGCGAACATTGCGGGTATCATCAAAGCCTGCAGTACAAGCGTTATAGACCCTGCAGTCCCTATTTTGAGGCTCATCCCACCACCCTTTATGCCTCCTGGGGAGAACTCCAGCTCCTGTGAACCTATATTGAGTCCTTCAACCTTCGCATCGCAGAGTTTTGCCACCGCATTTACTGCATGCAGGTGTTGTGGCCTAATCCCGGGATTTTCTCTTTTTGCCCGTATGCCTTCTATCCTAAAACTCTTTCCGGTGACGGCACTCATGGCAACAGAGGTCCTGAGAACCTGTCCACCCCCTTCCCCATATGAGCCGTCTATTGTTATCATGCCTATATTTTATTTGAAGGAAATCATATATCTAACATCAAATGACTGAGTTCAAGATCAGGCTTCGCAGTGACTTGATTGCGGAGATTGATCACATGGTTGATGGCGTCGAGGTCAAGAACAGGTCGCACGCGATCGAGATAATCCTATCAAGGGTGTTGCATGCGAAGAAGGTGGAGTGTGCAGTCATCCTTGCCGGTGGCAGGGGTACTCGTATGCGGCCTTTCACCTACGAGATCCCAAAACCCATGATACCTGTGCGGGGTAAGCCCATTGTGCAGTACATCATAGAACTTCTGAGAAAATACGATATAAGGAACATCATCCTATCCACAGGATACATGGGCGACAAGATCAGGGAATACTTTGGGAATGGCTCGAAGTTTGGAGTGGAAATATCCTATGTTGAAGAGAAGGAGGAGTTGGGCACAGCAGGCTCCCTGAACCTTATGAAGGACTTACTTAATGGAACCTTTCTCATGTTTAACGGCGATATCTTAGCCAATCTAGACCTATATGATTTCATCGTATTCCACAGGGAGAACAGGGCTCTTGCGACCATTGCTTTAACTCCGGTTAAGGATCCATCGCGTTTTGGCGTCGCCCGCTTGAGGGGTAACCGAATCCTGGAGTTCATCGAGAAACCGAAGAACAACATCAGATCGAAGCTCATTAATGCCGGGGTCTACGTCCTCGAGTCGGAGGTCATAGACTATGTCCCTGAGGGGAGGGCGATGATGGAGAAGGACGTATTCCCCAAGCTGGCTGAGGAAAACAAGCTGTTCGGCTACCCATTCGACGGCCAATGGTTTGACACCGGAACACACGAAGCCTATGAAAAAGCAATAAGAGACTGGAACGGAATCAAGGGTGTGTGAGATGTCTATTTTTCGTGCCTATGATATTCGCGGCGTCTTTGGTGAGGATTTGACTGAAGAGGTTGGGGAGGAAATTGGGAAGGCTTTTGGGACCTATGTTGGCGGCGGCAGCGTTGTTGTTGGCCGTGACTGCAGGTTGAGTTCTCCGATGCTCAAGGATGCTTTTGTCAGGGGCCTTATATCGACTGGTTGTGTTGCAGTGGACATTGGGATGGTTCCAACTCCCGTCTTGTACTTCTCGCTCTACCATCATGGGTTCGCTGGCGGCGTGATGGTCACTGGATCGCATAATCCCCCTGAATACAATGGCTTCAAGCTCTGTAAGGGCAATGCAGCCCTCTACGGTGAAGAGATTCAGAGGCTTAGGGAGATCATCGAGGCTGGGAACTATAATAAGGGGTTTAGGAAGGTTATCTCCAAGGAGTTTAATGATGACTATGTTCGATTCTTGAAGGAGAGGATCAGCTTAGGCCGCAGATTGAAGGTTGTAATCGACTCTGGTAATGGGGCCGCCGGACCGACTGCTTTGAGACTATTCCAAGATCTAGGCTGCGACGTAATACCCCTGTACTGTGAACCTGATGGGAGCTTTCCCAACCATCACCCTGATCCGACCCTGGATTCTGCCCTAGCTGACCTGATCAAGGCGGTGAAGGATGAGGGCGCTGATTTTGGTGTCGCATACGATGGCGACGGCGACCGCGCAGGTTTTGTGGATGATAGAGGCAACATAATAAGGGGTGATCAGGCGCTGATACTCTTCTCCCGGGAGATCCTTGAAAAAAAGAAGAATGCGAAGATCATATTGGAGGTGAAGTGTTCTCAGGCGCTGGTCGAGGATATACTGGCGCATGGGGGTATCCCGATAATGTATCGCACAGGTCATTCCTTCATAAAGAAGAAGATGAGGGAGGAAAACGCCTTGCTTGCTGGGGAAATGTCTGGGCACTTCTTTTTTGCGGACGACTACTACGGCTTTGATGATGCAGTATTCGCCTCCCTGAGGATGGCTCAGATCCTCTCGCATTCTGAAAAGAGGCTTTCTGAGCTAGTCTATGGGATGCCTCACTATGAGTCCACTCCGGAGATAAGGATCCGTTGTCCTGATGATGAGAAGTTTCGCGTCGTGGAGGAAGTGACCAAGAAGTTCGAGAAAGACCATGAAGTGATCACCGTCGACGGCGCTAGGATACAGTTCGTGGACGGTTGGGGTCTTGTCCGTGCATCCAACACCGAGCCTGCATTGATTCTCAGGTTTGAGGCGAAGACGAAGGAGAGGCTTGCAGAGATAAAAGAGATCATAGAAGAAGAGCTTAAAAGGTATCCTTCCCTAGCAGGTAGCCTGTAGTCAGTGGCTCACTTCAATAGATCCTTTGGGACTCTCTGGTGCCTGAATAGGTCTTCGAATGTTTCTCTCTCCCGTATGACCTCTGCTGTTTCACCCCAGACGAGTATCTCTGCAGGTCTAGGCCTAAGGTTGTACTGGCTGGACATGCTGAATCCATAAGCACCAGCATCATAGAATGCTATTATGTCGCCTTCGCTCACCTTGGGTAGCCTCCTCCCCTTAGCCAAGACGTCTCCTGATTCGCAGATGTTTCCCACGACGTCGTAGGTCTCCGTTGCTTCATCACCCACCCTGTTCAGGACCTCTACGCGGTGATAGGAATCGTACATGGCAGGCCTCATCAATACGTTGAATCCTGCATCAACGTTAACGAACTTCTTGTATGGTGTTTCCTTAACCCCCGTGATCCTGCATAAAAGCACTCCAGCGTTCCCTACAATATATCTGCCGGGCTCAAGCCAGAGCTCGGGTTCATAACCTAACCGCTTCTTGAATCCATTAACCACTGAAGTAATGGCTTCAGCATAGGCCTCAGGTGTTGGTACATTCTCTCCCATGTAAGGTATCCCTAGGCCGCCTCCGAGGTCGATGAATTCCAACTTAATCCCTAGCTCCTCCCTGAGTTGGCAGGCGAATTCCATAATCTTTTCCGTCGTCTCACTGAAAACACCCAGTTCTGTTATCTGTGAGCCGATGTGTGTGTGCACTCCAGTGATCCCAAGCCCCTTAACGCCTTTGGCGACGCCGTAGGCCTTAAACGCCAGACCACCCTCTAGATGTATCCCGAACTTTGACTCCCTTAACCCCGTAGCTATCTTGGGGTGCGTCTTGGGGTCTACTGCTAGGTTGACCCTAAATGAGACCTTTGCAGACTTCTTTTTGTCCTTGATTGTCTTCTTTAGCCGGTATAGCTCATGCAGTGAGTCGAGGTTTATTATGACGCCCGCGTCAACAGCAGCTGTCAGTTCTTTGTCTGTCTTGCTGTTGTTCGTGAATATTATGTCCTTGGGCTTTATGCCCGCCTTAAGCGCAGTCAAAAGCTCGCCTTCGGATACTACATCCACGCCGGAATCTTCCTGCCTGAGTATGTGGCAGACTGCAAGCGACGGATTAGCCTTTAAAGCATAGCGGATCCTTGTGTTCTTGTATCTGCTTTTGATTGCTGACAGAAAGGTCCTATAGTTTTTCCTTATCTGGTCTTCGTCGTAGACGTAGACGGGGGTGCCGAACTTCCTTGCAACCTTTAGCAGAACCTCTGGATCCATTTTAATACTTACTCATAATATTATTTTGAGTTAGTTGTTTAAAATGGAGAGGCTCAGCCCTGACTTCAGGTTTGATGTGAATCTGCTTGAGAATAAACTGAAAAAGATCGCAGATGAACTGGGGAAGAAGGAGTTCGATAGGGACTTATTCCGTGACAGGTTCACCTCTGAGGGCTTCAGGATAGGGAAGTTGAAACCATCTGCTAAGAACACATCCTTCCTCTCAGTTGACTCGTCTGTCGTCAAAAAAGAGCTCCGGCATAATGCGATCTGGGGGTCTCATTCAGTCGTCTTGTACTCTGAATTCGACGGAAAAAAGCACCCTGACCCGTTAGCGCAGGGCATCGTACACTATACTGATATCATGTACGACTCCCATATAGATGTCGGCGTTTTCTCACCCTATGGGCAAATCGATTCCAGGATGAACTCTATCCGGGTCGCTGAGGAGTATTCCTCCCTCTTAGCCTCCCTAAGGTCCATGGGGCCCAGAAAAGTGGACCTTCTCTTGATTGATGGAAGCCTTTATACCACCCTGAGGAGGCTGAGGGATGAGGCTCGATTGTCTAGATTCCCGGAGCACAAGAAGGCATTGGAATTGCATGATGAGCTTATGGGTGCTGGGAAGGTGGTCGGCCTGGTGGAGGACTCTCACTCATCCGATCTCTCGAAGAGGGTGGGCCTTGAAGTAACCAATACAACATTCTTTGAATCGATCTTGGAGGAAAACGAATACGTTGCAACGAAAAAGGCAGGAGTCAATGTCTGCCACATCAAGCTGCCCTCTAAGGCCCTCAGCTATACTCATTCCAGGATCAGCGATCCCCTGGTTGTTAGGTGGGAGTTTTCCTATGATGATTTCATGGAGGATCTATCCAATCTCGTTGGCTTATGGCTGCTTGAGGATGACATATGGCATCCGCAGATATACCCTATGAGGATTACAGACTATCTGACGAGGAGGCTTAAGATAGGGAGCGTTCTTGACTCACTGATAGCGGAAAACGAGCTGGATCCTAAGTACAGGGATCTGAGGGAAGCCTAAACCTTCACCACATCAAGCCCGGTTTGCTCTAACAATCCAATAACCCTCTTCTTTTCTCTGCCCATACCTTTTTTCTCTATGAGCGCGATCTCTGGTGTCGGGGTAGTCTTTGATATCATCTGCTCTATCATCTCAATATCCAGCTTAGGTAGGTTGTGTTTTGGGCATATGTGGCCTATTGCGTATTCCTCCAGCAGGGAAAACCTTCTGCAGTAGTGTCCTCCTCCGAAGGCTATTGCAGTACCTAAATCTGGTGGTTCTGCTCCGATGAGCCCCTCTATGGCTTCGGCGGCGGCTTCGCAGGCTTCCCTGTCTCTCCAATGTTCTTCATCGCTTCCGACTTCGACGAACATTATCGGGAACCTCAGTGAAGTTGGTCCGTGATGGGTTGCTTCATAACTGACTTCGTATTGGAGTTTCACTCCCTCCCGTTTGAGCTGCATAAGCGCCTCCCTCAGGTACAGTGCCGGTGCGATCGATAACTCCCTGTCTCTGCCGCCGTAATCAGCTGCATTGAAGTTTCCGGGGGAATGGGTTGTGAGGACTGGGATCCGTGAATCGGATTTATGGCGGGAGGCTACGACGCAGACCTCCGGTCTTATGCCCATGTCCTCTATGTAGAGTATCTCCTGCTTTACTTCGATGATCTCGGCCTTAACGTGTTTATCCCTCAGAAAATCGACGATATTTTTTCCAGCGACGTCCTTGCTGTAGAACATGACTACCCTTTCTTGCATTCTAACTTAAGCTCTTCCACCATCTTTTCCACACCAATTTCTCTCTCCAAGGCCTCTATTTCTCCGATGTCTGCTCTCGTTGCAGGCTTTTTGGGAACGAAGTGGCACCTTTTTTTCCTGGCTAACTCGTAGGTTCCTATGTCTTTCGCCCTCTTGATGATCTCCTCCTTGTCCATGCCTATCAGTGGCCTGTAGATCGGTGAGGTAACTCCGCTTATCACTTCTAGGTTTTCGAGGGTCTGGCTGGCCACTTGGCCGAGGTTGTCTCCCATGACCACGCCATGGGCTTTTTCCGTCCTACATACCCTCTTCGCTATTCTCAGCATGGTTCTCTTGCAGACTATGCAGGCGTGTTTTCCCGCATGCACTGAGATGTCTTTGAGCATTTTTTCGTGATCTACTTGGTATAACATTATCTCTTGTGCTGTGAATTCTTCCAGTGCGTTCAGGATGTCCTCGATTCCGTCGTCTTTTCCCAGGTGCAGTGCGATTATCTCGCAGCCTCGATGCATCATCATCCATGCTGCGACTGGTGAGTCAATGCCGGTCGAGATTAATGAAACGACTTTGCCTTGGGTCTTATAGGGTAGGCCCCCCACTGCTGTGTTTTTTTTGTCGAAGATGAATGCTTTCTCGTCTGAGACCTCTATGGATATGGTCTTTTCTGGGTTGCTCAGGTCGACTGACGCGTTAATGCTCTCCGATATCCTTCTTCCAACGACATTCTCGATATCCTTGCTGCTGAAGTCGTGTTTTCCCGTTCTCGTCGCCCTTATCGCGAATCTTTCGCCCTCTGCTATAACCTGCTTTGCGAGCCCCAATCCCTTCTCAGTAATCACCGCCATATCTGCTTTGGTTTCAATTGCGGGGCTCGTGGATACTATACCGAAGACCTTGCTCAGCGACTCAGAGACACTTTCAGCGTCTTTTGTCTGTATGAGGATACGGTGTCTTCTCCTGATGATCTCTCCTTCAAGGTTTTTTCTCTTGAGAATTAGCCTTATATTCTCTATAAGTCTGTTTTCGAACTGTCTTTTAACGTGCTCGCTTTTCAGAAAGATTTCACCGTATCTTACCAAAACAGTGTCATACATTTTTATTTTAGGACTACCAATAGTGTGTAATAAGAATTAATTTAACCAGATAAAAATGAGTTTTCTGGAGTTGATAAAGGAGGGCGTCAGCGATTTTTTTATGTTGTTGAATCCCTATAAAGTGGGTGAATTCTTTGGGAGGATGGAGGCAAAATCCGGTAGCTACATGTTCAAGTATCTTGCCTTCTTTGGTATGTCCCTCTTTTTCGGGTACTACCTGAATCTTGTCTATAAGTTGGGGTTTGAGTCTGAGAGCACCTGTTCCTCTAGTTCGTCTTTTGAGTCGGCATTTATCATCTACCTTAGCCTCTTGATCATGCCCTTTATGGCGGGGTCGATCATATCGCTTTTCAGTAAGAACCTTGTTGGCAAGGATGTGGAGACCAACGAAATTGTTTCAATCATAGGATACCCCCTATCTGTTATATTGCTTACTGGCATATTTAAGGCGCATGTGCAAACAATCATCTTGCATTATCTTGGCATAGGTTATGGCCTGTATCTGCTATATAATTCAATAAACGCTAGATTCGGATTCGATAAAGCACTCATCATCTTTGTGTTCTATCTGGTAGTTAACTCGCTTATCCTGATGATCATGTTCTGGTCTGGGATCACCGTAGTCAACTTATTCGTTGATGTCCTGCGCTTTTTAGGGATCTCTTCAAGCGACATACCAATAACCCGCATATCTCCCTGGTGCTACTGAGTCCCCATCAGGTCAGTTTTGGTAGTTATCCGCATCTATACCTCTTTCGATTCTAGCTGTGTTTTGAGCAGGCTGATGATTGTTTTTCTTTCTTTGGCGTCTATTTCCTTGGTTGCTTCGTTGAATCTTGTTACTCGTTCTTTCTTTTCTAGGTAGAATACTATGTCGTAGATCACTCTTTTACCGTCTTCGAGCATAGCCCTTAGATGGGAGGTTGTTTCAAGGTCTGCAGTCGCTTTGATTTTGAGGATTTCATCCACGATTCTTTTTAGTTCTCTAAGCCAGTCATTGAAGTTGTTTTCTACCTTTATGTAGTATTCTGCGTCGCCTATGGTCCATAGTCTGACGAATTCGAGTTCTTCTCTGCTTAAGTCCTCTCCTTCTCTTAGTTTTTGGATTACTTCTGTGGTCTTCTCCTTGGTCATCTCTTGGATGTATTCTCTGAGTTTGTTCTCTGTTTCATTGAAGGTCATGGCCAATCTATTGTAGGAAATCTGATCGCCTGTTTCAGTCGCCTTATCAAAATCGCCTTCTATCGGCCCACATATCTCCTCTAAAGTCGTCATCTTGATCACCCATTAATAATAAAATATAAACCTATGCTGGTATAAATACCTTTCCAGCTATCATGGAAGGAAATCATCTAACCCCTTGTTGGTAGTTTTCTCATGTAGAATCTCCATCCCATATACCTTAGTTCTACCAGTTTTTCATCTTCAAGAAGTCTCTCTACGAGATCCCAGCCTTTGTTGTTTTTCTCCAGCAGCTTTCTTACAGCGTCTTCTCTCATTGGATGTACGGATGTGATGCTCAGGAGATCCTCTTCGACATCTCCTGTGGAGGAGAATTCGTTGCCTTCATAGCCAATAAGATGTCTCACTTGTCTAATTTTTTCACTGAAGATCTGGTATGCTTTATTGATTCTTTTCTCTGGTGGGGGTGTTGCCCATGCCTCTGCTGGTGGTCTCGTTGGTATAGAAAGATAGGCTATGGATGGTTTCAGTCCAGATATGAAGCCAGCTGTCTCTTTGAGCTCATCGTCGGAATCATTTACGTCATCAATCAGCATCGTCTCGGTTGTTAACTCTCCTCTAAATTCCTTGGCGAATCTTCTTATCCCGTCGAGAATCTTTTCCAGCTCCAGGGATTTGCAGGGTCTGTTGATCTTTCTCCAGGTTTTCTCTTTTACGGCGTCGACCTTGAGGGAGACCCAGTCAGCTTTTTTCAGATCATCTATTACATCATCTCTCCAGAGCAGCGATGAATTTGTTATTACTGCAATCTTTATTCCCAGGGGCTTAAGTAGTTCGATCTCCCTTCCAAGGTTTATGTCCAGGGTCGGTTCACCGTCTGGGACGAATGTTATGTAGTTCGGTTTCTCCCTTCCTAATACTCTTTTTATCTCTGTCACCAACTCCTCTGGGGGATAAAACTCCTTTCTCTCTGCGAATGTCCCTTTCACTGCACCAAGTTGGCAGTAGATGCATGAGTAACTACAGACCTTTGGAGGGATGTTATTCACTCCAAGGCTTCTACCAAGCCTCCTTGAGGGCACGGGGCCGTAAGCCTTCATTACAAACACGCAAGGATACCGTGGACTTCAGTCCACGGAGGAACACGCAAGACCTTTGGTCTTGAGCGTCCGCAAAATTGCAACGCGATTTTTGGGAGCCAAAACTGCCCTGCAGTTTTGCGCTGTCTGAACGTAGTTCAGCACATTGCGTAATACTCCTTACCTTGCGTTTGCACCTCCTTTGTTTTTGACTGTAAGTTCATACCACACCCTTTAGGGTGTGGTTGTTGATTTTTCGCATAAGTAGACGCTTAAACTTTCCCAGATTTTTTTTATGTCAATTGAAGCCTTTCCGTCAGAGAATTCAATCAACGTCTTTCCGGCTATCATCGCCTTTGTGACAACGGGGTCGTATGGTATCCGCCCAGCTACTTCAACCCATTTTTTCCTGCAGAAGTCCTCTATTCTGTTGGTGTTCTCTTTGTTGATGTCGTATTTGTTCACGCAGACTACTGACCTGACTTTGAAGTGGTTTGCAACATCCAGTATCCTCTCCAGGTCGTGTATCCCTGATATTGTGGGTTCTGTGACGATCAATGCTAAGTCGACTCCTGCGAGGGAGGCTATCACAGGGCAGCCGATTCCAGGGGAGCCATCTACTATTATCAGTTCTTTGTTGTATTTTTCTGTGAGTTTTTTGGCATTTTCTTTCACGACTGTGACGAGTTTCCCGGAGGCTTCTTCCGCTATCCTCAGTTTTGCGTGCGCCATTGGTCCGTACCTTGTCTCTGATATGTAAGCATAGCCGGAGATTTTTTCTTCAAGCTTGATCGCCTCCGTAGGGCATACGTAGACGCAGGCACCGCAGCCCTCGCACCTGATCGAATCTATCTTTAGATCCTCTATTGCATTGAATCTGCATACTTCCCCGCATTTTCCGCATTCTATGCACTTTGAATCATCCTTTATTGCCATCTTTGAGCCCTTAAATGGTTGGGTTTCCAGGATCTTCGGCTTCAGTATCAGGTGCAGGTCTGGGGCGTCCACATCACAGTCAGCTATTACTGCGTTCTTAGCTAGGGCAGCGAACGATCCCACCAAAGTGGTCTTTCCAGTACCTCCTTTTCCGCTGATAACCAAGAGCTGCTTTATCTCAGACATGCTGATATACCCCCCTCTTTAAAGTGGAATCTTATGCATTCACAGCATACGCCATGGCTGATGCACTCTATTTTGATACATGGGCAGTCAATCTTGTTAGGACAGGAAAGCCTCTCCAAATTCATTCCAGCAGACTCTTTTGTCTGCAGGTGTTTGCCCTTGATTTTGCCTTCAAGCCATCCTATCTCAATGCTTTTTCTATCATCAAATTCAGGAACATATGGTTTTATGTCCAACAGCGGCGTTCCGTCCAAGACATCGATTCCCTCCACCTTCAGGACATTTTTTTCCCGTTCTATCAGTCTTACAATGGAGAGGCCGATTGGATTCGGCCTTCTTGGGAATCTGGTAGCGAAAACCCCCCTCAATCCAGTATCCAGGTAGGGTTTTACGTGGAGCTTGTAATCCTCTGACTTATGGAATAGGTAGAGTATTATGATGTGGGAAAATCCCTCGATGTCCTTCAAACCAGGTTCATATTCCCTGAAGACTTCAATCTTACCTATCGCCTCTGACATGGATGCCTGGATTTGTATCTCTTCAAGATTCCTGTAGGGCGAATGGATTATCCCTATTGGTTTCAGTTCAAAATTCATTCTCCAAAACCTTTCCTGCATAGATTTCCTGATAGCCCTCAAATTCTCTCTTGAATAATCCTATTGCCAGATCCCCGGAGCAGTGGCAGGGAATCGCGTTTTTAACCCCAAGCTTCTTCAGTTCGGCTATGATCCCCAGGATCTCATCCTCAGATTTTTCTTTGAGGTGGAAGCCTCCGAAGACCAGTGAGATCTCATCCACTAACTCTTTTGCTTTTTTTATGATCTCTACTATCCCCGGATGGGCGCAGCCTGTTATAACAGTGTCTTCAACGATCAATGATTGTTCCTTGATTCCAGGGCCGAGTTCTCCTGTCGTTATTATCCCCTCTTCTATCTCTTCCGGCTCTGAGACCTCGATCAGCTTAGCGTTTTCTCTTATCTTTGATTTAAGGGCGTCGGAAAAAGACTCCAGGATATACACTCTGAGCCCGGGATTTTTTCCTAGGATATATGGTATACCTCCAATATGGTCCCAGTGCTCGTGTGAGATGACGAGGGTGTCTATTTTTTTGGGGTCTATGTTGAGTCTCTTCATGTTGTGTTCCAGGATTTTGGCGTCGCCTCCGGTGTCGAATAAAATATTCTTATCCTCTATCAGGCAGGAGAAACCCCACGCCGCCTTCAAGTCTTTCGCCTCGTTGTCGTATAAGATTTTAAATCTCATCCTTCTTCACCTATCTTTTTTGATTTTCTCAAAGACCTCCTTGAATTTTTCCTTCCACTCAGGCATCTCTTGGATGAATGGGATACCTTTTGAATACAGTTCAGCTATTTTTCTGTCATATGGAATCCTAAGTAGAATCTGGATTCCATTTTTCTTGCAGAATTCTTCAACTTCCTGATCCCCGATCCCGTCTTGGTTGATTATAACCCCTTTTCGGATTTTGAGTTTCTCAAGAACCCCTATTGCAATTTTCAGATCATATAAACCAAAGGGCGTTGGCTCGGTAACCAGTATGCAATAATCCGAGCCATGGACTGCTTCTATTACGGGGCAGGATGTTCCCGGCGGAACATCTACTATTGCTATCTTGTTTTTATCAATTTCTTCTTTCACAGCACTTATCAGGGGGGTTGACATTGCTTCTCCGATGTTCAGTATCCCCTGTACGAATTCGATTCCATTAGATGACCCTTTTTCGACTACGCCTATTCTCCTCTTTTTTTCTGTTATTGCCTTTTTTGGACATACTAGGGCGCATAGCCCGCAGGAGTGGCAGAGTTCTGGGAAGATCAATACGTTGTCCTCCAGTACTGCGATTGCATTGAATTCGCATGCCTTGGAGCATTTTCTACAGAAGTTGCATTTTTTCTGATCTATTTCGGGCACTGAAACAAAGCAGGGTTTTCTCTCCCTGATGTCTGGCGTCAGGAATATGTGGGCATTTGGTTCTTCTACATCGCAGTCCAGTAATTGTGCATTCTCTAGGGATAATGCCAGGTTTACGGCAACCGTTGTTTTCCCTGTTCCGCCCTTACCTGACGCCACCGAGATAATCATTTTCTTATTTCGGCAACAATAAATGCACCGAATGGTTTAAAAATTCTGGAGAGAATGCCCTCAAAATTTTCAAGATATCTTAAAAGGAATGGTGGGGTGAATTTAGGGGCGAATAATGTTGATTTCCACCTCTTAACTCCGAATCTTTTCTTTAATTCAAACGGAGAAAAGAATCTTACACCCATCCAATCTCTCTCAGTTACTCTTCTTTGTAGAGCCCATAAACTGAATTTATTCAGCACACATAAAATAATTTTCCCATCCTTCTCCAAAACCCGTTTTCCCTCTTGGATTATTTTTTCTGGGTCATCAACATATTCTAAGATGGTTATTAGAGTAACCAAATCAAAAGAATTATCCTTGAATGGCAGGTTTTTAGCATCACCAAACACGAAGTCGCATCCTTCAACCTTATTTTTAGCAATTTTTAGCATCTTCCTTGATACATCCATCCCAACTACACCCATCCCGTTTCTCTTAAATTCTAATACATAACTTCCTGTTCCGCAGCCGATATCCAACACTTTTTTCTTTTTTTTTGGCTCTGTAAATATAAAAATCAGTTTTTTTTCTAATCTATCTGCATAACTTCCGATTGGTGTTCCATACCATGAATCATAACTCTTTGCAATCTCGTCGAAATTCATCTCAATGCTCTAATCTTTGACTCAATCGTAGCTTTTTTGTCTCTTCTGTCATCTATCTTTATCTCAGTGACAATCCTTTTCACACCTAATCCAAAAATAGAATTATGTGCTTTTTTCACAGCTTTGAATAAATCCTCTAAATTTTCAGTTTCAATTATAGTCCCCATGACTTCTGGTTTAACCCTAATTCTCCCATCTTTTTCTAATTCCTTTAATACGGCTTTCACATATTTACTAACACTGGGGGTTTTTGTTCCTATAGGGATTATACTAAATTCCGCGATAATCATTTTTCTTTTCCTCTTTTTTATCCCCCCTTTTTCCAGGACCCCACATCCAATCCTCCTGAAAACCTTTCATATATTTTGTGTAAAAATCTTCTACCTCCTTCTCAGTAAACGAATATCTGTAGCTTCCACAGTACTCCATTATGAATTCGTAGGCTTCATTTACCTCTTTCATTTGTTTTTCACTTCTCTTTTTCTTCACCTTGCTGTATTTATCTGGATGATATTTCTTTACTAATTCTCTATAAGATTTCTTGATCTCCTCCAGAGTGGCGCTCTCTCCCAAACCCAAGGTTTTTCTTGCTTCGTTTATCCTCCTGAAATCAACTGTGTCTTCCATTTCTTTTCCGTATTTTTGGTGTATTAATATCTATGTCTGCTCTCTCTGCAAGCGTTTGCCTCTGTTGCTTTTTGTAATCTCCCTGATCTCCAGAGGGATAAGGCATCCCTTACGGTCCCTGTTGTTCCAACGAAGACCTCTATCCCCGATTGTTCGAACATCCAGATGGCTCTTTGACCTAGACCAGAACAGAGTAGTATCCCCACACCCTCTCCATGCATTATCTCAGGGGGCTTCCCTGAACCGCCCATGTGCTCGCTTGTGTTATCAACAATCTTTACTTCATCTGTTTCTGTGTCTACTATGGTGTAGGTCGGAGCCCGCCCGAAATGGGGGCTGACTTCATCATCCAGTCCCTTATGTCCTGTTGTCGGTATTGCGACCTTCATCCTCTCACCTTCTCAACAATATCATTAAAGGCCTTCCCAGCCTCCGAATCATGATGTTTAAGGATGAATGGATTTCCTTCATCGCTGTCTTCGACAATTCTGGGATCGATTGGGATCCTACCCAGGAAGGGAACCTTAAGTTCCTTTGCTGCTTTTTCTCCCCCACCTGTCTTAAACAGGGTGATCTCTTTTCCGCAGTGGGGGCATTTAAGCCCTGACATGTTCTCGATTATTCCCATGACTGGGATGTTCAACTTCTTTGAGAAATTCACAGCCCTCCGGGAATCCATCAAGGCAACTTCTTGTGGGGTTGTTACTATGATGGATCCTGTTATGTCGGGGATTAATTGTGCGATACTTAATGGCTCGTCTCCGGTTCCTGGGGGTAGGTCAAAGATCAGATAGTCCAGATCTCCCCATTCAACATCTGATAGGAACTGCTGTATTGCGCCCATCTTCAATGGACCTCTCCAGATGACTGGCACGTCTCTTTCCAGCATGAATGCCAGAGACATTACTCTAAGGGCTCTTCCAGCGCCAATTGGTATCTTAGCAGGTTTTATACCCTCTTCAGAAGCATCTAGTTTCGTATCTTCTATTCCAAGCATCTTCGGGACATTTGGTCCGTGTATGTCCACGTCTATTAAGCCGACGTTGTAGCCTTTCATCTGTAATGCGAAGGCAAGATTCACTGCGACGGTGGTTTTTCCCACGCCGCCTTTTCCGCTCATGACCATTATCTTGTTCTTTATCTTTCCGATTCTTTTCTGGATCGATTCTTTCTGTTCTTCCAGATTTTTCTGCTTGTTCTCCATTACAATTTTCGCAAGGGTACCGTGGACTTTAGTCCACGGAGGAATTGCGAACTATGTTAGTGTTCGCTTGTCTTGCGTGTA
>JAFGDV010000040.1 GCA_016931955.1 Candidatus Altarchaeota archaeon
TACACGCAAGACAAGCGAACACTAACATAGTTCGCAATTCCTCCGTGGACTAAAGTCCACGGTACCCTTGCGAAAATTGTAATGGAACTACTCAAGCAGCTCTGTGAAGCAGCCGGAATCTCTGGCTACGAGAAAAATGTCGCAGAGGTAATGAAGAGGGAATTAGCTAAGACTTGCGATAAAGTAGAAATAGACGGCTTTGGTAACATAATAGCGACTAAAGGGAAGGGCAAAACGACGATAATGATTGCAGCACATATGGACGAAATAGGCTTGATGGTGAAGCACATAGATGAAAAGGGCTTTCTAAACTTCATAAAGATTGGTGGAATAGACGACAGGGTGCTAATAGACCAACGGGTAAATATAAGGACAAAGAAGGGTGACATTTGTGGTATAGTAGGCTCTAAGCCACCCCACCTGCAGAAAGAGGAGGAAAAAAAGAAGATCGTAAAACACGATGAATTGTTTATCGACATCGGCGCAAAAGACCAGAGGGAAGCCCAGAAGATGGTCGAAGTAGGTGATCCAGTAATATTCGAGCCGAACTTCGGTCAACTGACGAAGGAAGTCTACTATGGAAAGGCTATAGACAACAGACTAGGTTGCTATATCCTGCTAAAGGTCATGGAGGGGATACCAAAGAATATCAAATCAAGGATATATGCAGTAGGAACGGTACAGGAGGAGGTTGGGTTGAAGGGGGCAAGAGTATCCGCATTCAAGTTGAACCCAGATTACGCGTTTGCGGTAGATACAACCATAGCAGGGGATACCCCAAACATAAAGAAGACCGAATCCAGTCTGAAGATCGGCCACGGCCCCGCTATAACAATCACCGAAGCCTCAGGTAGGGGGGTGATAACACACCCTAGATTACGGGAGTTCCTAACGAAAACAGCCAAAAAATACAAGATACCCTACCAGGTTGACGTACTAGAGGGCGGGATGACGGATGGGGCTGTGATATACCTCACCCGCGAAGGCATACCAACAGGAGTGGTATCAATAGCAAGCAGATACATTCATGGAGCCACAGGAGTCTTCAATATGAAAGACGTAGAAAACGCGATAAGGCTTCTAACAAAGGCGCTGATTGAATTAAGGTAAGGGGGGACCTTTTTAATTAAGGAAACCCATGTAATATAAAAGGAGAATAAAAAAATGTATCCAACAGGACCAGCAGCATACGACCGAGCAATTACTGTGTTCAGCCCAGATGGGAGGCTTTTCCAGGTAGAATATGCGAGGGAGGCGGTTAAGCGGGGGACAACAGCATGTGGTGTGACATACAACGAAGGCGTTTTGTTGGCGGTAGATAAAAGCATAAGCTCTAAGCTAATCGTCCCAAGATCAATAGAAAAAATATTTCAGATAGATGAACACATAGGAATAGCAACCTCGGGATTAGTTGCGGACGCAAGAAGGCTTATAGAGGACGCACGGATAAAGGCACAGAGAAACAAGGTAGCCTACGGCGAACCCATAAGCATCCAAGCCCTCACCAGAGAAATATGTGACATAAAACAAGCATATACACAGTATGGTGGAGCGCGGCCCTTCGGAACCGCCCTGCTCATAGCAGGGGTGAACGAACAACCCTGCCTCTTTGAGACAGATCCCTCTGGGGCATTCACGGAGTACACCGCAACTGCTATAGGAACAGGGAAAACCGATGTAGAGAAGATCTTTGAGAAGGATTATAAAACCAACATGACAAAAAAAGAGGCCGTAGAACTTGTACTTAGAGGGCTTGCAAGGGTTGCAGAGAAGAAGCTCAAGGAAGAATACTTGGAGATAATAACCATAGACTCAAAGAGAAAGTATCAGGAGATGAAAAAGGAGGAAATAGCCAAATACCTCAAAGACATAGGGGATAAACCAGGCAAAGAAGAAAAATCTCCTGAAGAATAACGCTCAAACTGATTTACTACCTGATTGGATACAAGAAATGAGAAGATGGTCAGTTTAGATGGGGCAGTTATTGCAAGGCTGAAGACGCATGGGGAAACCTTTGAGCTTTATGTCGACCCCGACTTAGCGCTCAAATACAGGGAAGGAGAAAACGTGGATTTAAACAATTTGCTGGCAGTCCAGACGGTATTCAAAAACGTAAGCACCGGAGAAAAGGCATCACAGCAGGCTATGGAGAAGATATTCGAGACAACAGACATCAAAACAATAACGGACAAGATACTGAAGAAGGGCGAAATCCACCTGACAACTGAACAGAGAAAGAAAAAAGCAGAGGAAAAAAGAAGGCAGATAGTGACAATAATCACAAGAAATGCCATAAATCCTCAGACAGGAAAACCACATCCTGCGGCGAGAATAGAGAAAGCGTTGGAAGAGGCTAAGGTAAACATAAACATGACGAAAAGCGTAGAAGAGCAGATCGAATCAGTGCTGAAGGCGATAAAGCCGATAATCCCCATAAAGTTCACAACCGTAACCTATGCAGTGAGAATACCTGCACAATATGCTGGAAGCTGCTATGGACAGTTTAGGGAGTACGGGGAAATAAAAAAGGAGGACTGGGATAAAAACGGGAACCTTTTGTTCCTCATAGAGATGCCTGCTGGATTGCAAGATGAATTTTATAGCAGGCTTAATGGATTAACTCATGGAGAAGTCCAGACAAAGATCATAAGATAAAGATTCTTGAGAAGGTGAATACATGCTGCACATCAAAGACAGGGAAATAGTAATCCCCGGCCAGCTGATGGGGGATAACATAAGACACGACATAAACTGTTTCCATGAGAAAGACAAGGTCTACTCCTCTGTCCATGGTATGGTTAGAGTAGAGGACAACTACGTAAAGATCATTCCATCAACAGGGTGGTATATGCCAAAGGAGGGAGACCTGATAATAGGAGTGATAACAGAGGTCTTGACGGGCTGGTGGGCCGTGGACATAAGAGTGCCGAACATATGCAGCCTTCGTGGGGAAGAAATGACCCGGGATCCGTTGAACGTTGACTTGAGCCAATACTTTAATGTGGGCGACGTCATCAGCGCAAAGATCTTGGAAGTGGACGAGGTAAACGCCTGCCATCTGACGAGACCGTGGAAGTTGGAAGGCGGCATCACCGTCAACGTAAACCCTAAAAGGGTGCCCAGGGTCGTTGGCAAAAAAAGATCTATGCTGAACATAATAAAGGAAAAAACTGGGAGCAAAATAATCGTCGGACAAAACGGTTGGATATGGGTGAAGGAAGGAAAAACAGAACTCGCAATCAGGACGATAAGGAAGATAGAGAAGGAGGCTCAGACTCATGGCCTCACCGACAGAATCACAGAAATGCTTGAAAGAGAGGTAGGTAAATAAAATGGAAAAACCAGATATGGAACTCATCAAAGACGGGAAAAGACTGGACGGTAGAAGACCAGACGAACTCAGGGAGATAAAGATTGAAGTAGGTGTGCTGAAAAGGGCGACGGGCTCAGCATACGTTGAATGGGGTAAAAATAAGGTCTTAGCAGCCGTATATGGCCCGAGAGAGCTGCATCCAAAGTTCTTGAGGAACCCAACGAAGGCTGTCCTGAGATGCATATACAACCTTGCGCCATTCTCCGTAGAAGACAGGAAGAGGCCCGGACCCGACAGGAGGTCCGTTGAAATATCCAAGGTCAGCGCCGAAGCTTTAAGCTCCGTTGTCATGCTTGAGAGATACCCCAACGCAGGCATAGACGTCTACATTGAGATACTGCAAGCGGATGCAGGAACAAGGTGCGTAGGTCTAACTGCAGCATCCGTCGCACTAGCAGACGCTGGAATCCCGATGAAAGACATAGTTGCGGCATGCGCCGCAGGAAAGATTAGCGGAGAAATCGTGCTCGACCTGATGAAAGAAGAAGACAACTACGGAGAAAGCGATCTACCCATTGCGGTGATGTCAAGGAAAAAAGATGTCGTCTTGTTGCAAATGGACGGAAAACTAACGCGAGAGGAATTCAAAAAAGCCTACGAGCTTGCGGTAAACGGCGCAACACAGGTCTATGAGATACAGAAGGCAGCTCTATTGAAGAGCGTAAACGATGTCAAGATTGAGGGATAGAAAATGGACATAGAAGCATACCTAAGAAGGGATTACGTCACCAACCTAATCAAGGAAGGTAAGAGACTGGACAACAGAAAATTTGATGAATACCGGAAATTGGAGATCAATAAGGGATACGTTGGCGAGAAAGCCGACGGATCGGCTTATGTCTCATTAGGCGACACCAAGGTCTTGGTTGGGATAAGCATGGATGTTGGAGAGCCATACCCTGATGCACCCACTTCTGGGGTGATGACCGTGAATGCTGAACTGAGACCGATGGCGTCACCACACTTCGAGGCTGGTCCCCCTGGAGAGGAAGCCACCGAGCTTGCTAGAGTGGTGGATCGAGGTATCCGCGAGTCGGGAGCGATCGACACAGAAAAACTCTTTATAGAGGAAGACAAGGTCTGGGTCGTCTTCGTAGACATCCACGTGTTGGATCACTACGGGAACATGATAGATGCTTCTGGGATAGGTGCGATAGCAGCATTACTCGATGCTAAGATCCCAAAATACGAGGACAATAAGATTATTCGGGGAGAACATACCGTAAAATTGCCCGTAACCTGCACGCCAATCCCTTGCACCACCGCGAAGATAGCTGACTGCGTAATCGTCGATCCTGACATGGACGAGGAATATGCTATGGACTCCAGGCTTACTGTAGCGACAACAGACACTATAAACGCGATGCAAAAAGGGGGGCAAGGAACCCTGAGAGAAGAGGAGGTATTAGATGCTATTGACCTCTCATTTAAATGCGCCAAGGACATAAGAAGGCTAGTAGAGGGGAACTAGGTTCTCCTCTCCCATTTCTCAAGCCTTAGAACCTTGGAAAGCGTGCTGCCTTCCCTTATCTCTTTTCTTATCCTGTTCTCTTTTTCAGATACATCCAATGCCCTGTTAGCGACCTCGACCGCCTTTTCTTGGGGTATTACGATGACTCCGTCCATGTCGCCGACAATAAAGTCACCGGGTTTTACAGATAAACCACCGCATGTTATTGGAACATTAATCTCACCAAAACCCTTAGGTTCACCCGCAGCAGGCTTCACTTCGCGTGCAAATACTTGGAACCCAATTTGTCTTATATCCTCCAGGTCACGAACCGCTCCATCTATAACCACAGCAACAATGCCCTTTATCTTACAGCTCCACGATGCCAGCTCACCCCACACAGCCTTCCCCGTGCCCCCGGCGTCAATAACCAATATGTCGCCTTTCCCAGCAACATCTATTGCTTCAACAGGCTTCGCCCAGTCGCCTGGATAGGTTCTCACGGTAACGGCCTTCCCAACAACTCTCCGGGTGCAGGAAAAAGGCATTATACCCTCCATTACGCCCGAACGATGCATGGCATCTGCTATGTTAGCAGTCGATACCTTACCAAGTGTCTTTAAAGGATCCATGTATTTCTTATACAACCTGGTCTTTATCGGCTTACCCTCCCTGACGGCTTTTCTTATCAGTTCAGTAGCCTTCCGAGCATCCCCTGCCTTGGTTATTGCCCCACCAACTATTATAATGGATGCACCGGCGTTAACCGCTTTGGGAGCAGTCTCCGAGTTTATTCCGCCCGCGACCGCTAATGGAGTCTTCACTAAGTTAGAGATCTTCCTCAATTCAGAGATCGGATCAACACCCCTCATCTGCTGGTCAATGCCTACGTGGACACAGATATAATCCACCCCAAACCCTTCCAGTTCTTTAGCCCTTTTTTCCATGTCGTCAACATTCAACATATCCACCATCAGTTCGCAGCCGTAGTTTCTCGCCGCCTCAGCAGCCTCTTTTATCGTAGAATCGTCTGCAACACCCAGTAAGATGATTACGTCTGCGCCGGCTTTTGCTGCTGACTCGACCTCTACTCTGCCAACATCCATTGTCTTCATATCCGCTATAATCCTGTGCTTTGGGAACCTCTTCTTCATCTCTCGGACGGCTTTTAAGCCTTCAGATTTTATCAAGGAAGTACCCACCTCGATCCAGTCAGCTCCACCTTCAACAGACTCTTCGGCGAGCTTTACGGCCCTGTGGAGGTCCAGGAAATCCAACGCAACCTGAAGCTTCGCTTTCATCCTATTTGTATATATGTAACCTGAGACAAGAAAAAAGACCATTTTTAAAAGAAAAATCTTATGGGTTAACATGAATGAAACAATAACATTATTCGACACCATCCTAAACCAGGTAGGAATCGAGAAGTCCCAATACAGCGGATACGACTCAATCATAGTCTTCGCAGCCATCGTCGTCGCCTCACTGATTGCCGCAAAAATAGTATACTGGATCATAGAAAGATACGTGAAAATATTCGCCAAAAAAACAAAATCGGAAATAGACGATCTCATCCTGAGGATAATACAGAAGCCATTATATTACATAATAATACTCCTCGGCTTCGAGTTTGCAGTTAGGACAATAGAGCTCTCTGCAATCATCCAAGAAACCATCGCAACCCTCGTCTCAGCAGGTATAATAGCAATAGGTGCTTGGTTCATCGCAGACATAGTTGACGTGATCCTTGTTGGGGTAGTAGGGAAAAAGATTGCGGCAAAAACGCAGACCACTGCGGACGATGAAGCAATCCCATTCCTCTCAAAGGTTCTACGATTCACAATATACCTGCTGGCTTTCATAATCATCCTGGACCAGTTCAACATAGAGATAACCCCATTAGTTGCCAGTTTAGGCATAGCAGGATTCGCCATAGGCTTCGCAGCCAAAGACACCATAGGCAATCTACTGGCTGGATTCTTCATACTCATGGACCGACCATTCGCCAAAGGGGATAGAATAGAGATCAAAGGCCACGTAGGGGAAGTAGTCGACATAGGGCTTAGAACGACCAGGATAGAAACCCTAGACCACACATACGTGATAATCCCAAACGCAGACATCGTCTCCAACGAACTCATAAACTACGCACTACCCGACGTGCAGTTGAAGGTGAAGATCAACATAGGCGTAGCCTATGGAACAGACACCAAGAAGGTGAAGGAGATCCTACTCAAGATAGCCAAAAACGTAGATGACGTGATGAAAGAACCTACGCCAGCAGTATTTTTCACTGAATTCGGCGACTCCGCCCTCAACTTCCTGCTGATATTCTGGGTATCAGATTTCAGGAAAAAAATCTTTGCAATAGACGAAATAAACACAAAAATGGACGAAGAATTCAAAAAACATGGGATAGAGATACCATACCCATGCAGAAACGTTTACATCCAGAAGGAATCTTAAGCAACCTATGCTCTTCTTTTTTCTAAAAAGAAAGGCCGCATCACAGCCTTTTAGGAAAAGGCTGCCAGCAAGACCTATGGTCTTGTCTGAGTCGAAACCCGAAGGTCTCACTCATTAGCAGGACGCAGCAGCATCCTGTCTGAGTCGATGCCGAAACCTCGCTCATCAAAGAGAATTTGCCGAAGGCAAATTCCTTTTCTTTTGGTGCAGCTTTTCTTTTAGAAAAAGAAAAGATGCAAAGAAAGGGCTATTCGTAGATTCCAGCATATCTTTCTTTTTCTTTTAGGAAGATATTCTTGAAGTATTCTGCCGCAGACTTCACATCCATGAGATTATCTCTGCTGTCTTCAAGGATACTCGCTTCAAGAATCCATCCTTCGCCGTAGGGATCCTTGTTTATCAGTGAGGGATCGTCCAGCAGTGTTTCGTTCACTTGGGAGACCATGCACTTGAATGGGGCGGATACCTCCGTCACAGATTTTATGGTCTCGAATGAAGCCATAGGCTCCATGGCATTGAATTCTTCGCCGTTGTCTGGCAGATCCACGTGCACTATTTCTTTGGTGAGGGAGCTTCCTAATGAGGTTAAACCAATCCTGGCAGTCTTATCCTTTAACCCCACCCACACATGCCCTCTCATATATAAAAGATCATCCGGAAAATCAAAGCCCTCTACTCTCATCTTGATTACTTCCTAATGTTATCTTGACCCTCTCCCCCTCCTGCAGCTGCAGCTTCCCGTATTTCTCTGGGAGAAGTCTGACCAGATTTCGACCGAACATGAAGGAGATGCCTGCGAACCTTATGTTATTAGCATACACTCCTGCACCATCTGTCTGGAAGACGCTCATGTAGCTTCCAACTCTGTTTATTTTACCTATTCTGATTTCATTAAAAAAAACCCCCTCCCCCGGATTGAATACTCCAAGAACACCGGCGTATCCTATGACTGTTGCACCGTCAACGAAGGTGTATATATCACCTACGCGAACGACGTTACCAAGATTCAATGAAACCACGACGTTCCTCTCCGTTGTTCTCATGACAGTGCCCTCCAGCTCAGACACCTTCTTTTTCCCTGCTTCTTTCCTGAAGCAGGGCTCCAGCTCAAAGCCGCCTCTGGCGCGAACGTAATCCTGGAGGCTTCTGACTTCAAGGTGCAGGGCAGCATCAACCCAGAACGTGAAGTAGCCGTTCTTTATGAAACAACCTAATTCATCCCCTACATCAACTTTATCGCCTTCCCTGACTGATGGTTTTATGTGCATTATCTTGGCGACGTGGTTTCCTGCCCGGATCAACGTAAGGTATTCTGGGAGGGATTCTCCACAGAGAGAGGGAGACTCGAATTCCATAGTCTCCAGGACAGTTCCATTGATGGGAGACAGCGCAGGGTCTCCGAAATCCCCTCCTTGGTATAAGTCCATCGCACGAAAATCGCTGTGAGCTGGAAAAGGGCTTCCCAGGAAGGTGTATTCCCAACCCCTCTCCGCATAGACTTCAACGTCTTTCGCTCTCGCTACCATATCCACTACCATGAGCAACACCTTGACTCGTCTATTTCCTCTATTTCCAGACACAGTTCCTCAGCAGCCTCGTAAGCGCTCTTCGAAGGAACTGCTATCTTATTCACGCCGGACTTCACAGCCTCCCTATCCAATTCCAGACGATATCTGCCACCAGGACGCACACAGCTCAAGGAGATATTCTTTTCAGGATACATCAATCGGGCGATAGAGATTATCTTCGAAACATCTTCTATGGACGGGGGATCCACGTTCTCCATCTCTGTTCCCTCTGTTGGTATGAATACTACGATTACTATGTTGTCTGGGTCTATCTCCCTAAGCAGCTCTAATGCTT
Organism: Candidatus Altarchaeota archaeon; assembly: GCA_016931955.1. Classification (GTDB taxonomy): domain Archaea; phylum Altiarchaeota; class Altiarchaeia; order IMC4; family QMZM01; genus JAUWTD01. The sequence goes on from JAFGDV010000040.1 coordinate 9,153, forward strand.
TAAGCTCTCCCCTGATCTTCCCATTATAAAGGCCCACGATTATGTGAGGGGATATGTTCTCTACCCCGAAATCCCTTAGATAATGCAGCGTTTTCTGATACTCTTCTGGGCCATAGTCTAGTCCCAATATCTCCTTTATGGTTTTCTTATCTCCTATGACATCCGTAAGCGCGGCATCGATGAACCCCGAAACCTCATGAGCGTGTTTCTTATTCAATATGCCTGTGTGGGCGTTTATCTTTAACCCGGTTTCTCTTCTGATCTTCTTCAATGAGTCCTTGAATTCATATGTTGGAACCGAACCATCTCTCCGGCTGCCTCCGCTGACGACCAAACCCTTCACCTTAGACCTCAACAACTCTAGGGCAAGTTTCTCCAATGATTCAGGAGAATCGACCTGGTGCATGTGCTCCAAGTAGTGAGTATTACAATGCTTGCATGAGAGTTCACAACGTGTCTTAGTTATCGACACCGGATCGAATGGCCTCTTATAGAAGAGTATCTTGTTCCCCAGATTCTTGATTCTAGTATCAAAAGCAAGCTCCTGCAGTTTCTCCTTATCCTGTTTGAAGAAAACCTCTGCCTCCTGTAACGCAATCATCTTCAATCCACCTCTACGGAATCAAAACATTAATTAAGATTTTCTGCCCATGACTTAATAAACTTTTACTCCGATCTTGATTTATTCAAAGCAAGCCCTTTAATGGTTTCATAGTTCCCGAAATAGAGGCTATTATATGTCCCATATCTGCCGTACGTGAGTTTTTTTGCCCCCGAACCCATGAAGCCACCATGCACAGGATAGACAAAGATCATCCCACTCTCCTCAAAGAATCCATCCATTTCCTCAAGAACTTCATTCTGCTCTGAGGTGCTCAGTCTCTGACTGAACACAGCTAAGGGCGTATCATCTTTACTACTCCAGTCAAGAAAAACGAAAACAGGAAAATCTCCACCCATCTTTTCTCTCACCTTAACTATGAGATCGTCCCATTTTTCCCTGTCAAGTACTCTTCTTTCGATTTCTTTTCCTGAAGGAGTCGCAGTCGCAAAATCCAGATCAGGAGCGGCATGGGAAAACTCCGTAAATGTAACCCAGCTCCCCACATAGATGCGTTTCTGATACTTTGAGTAACCGTATTCGTGTATTCTATCGACTAACCTGGATGCTGATTCCATCCATTCCCCCACAAAGGGGTGGTTGGGCTCTATTCTTCCGGCTCTCACCAGTATAGACGGCGGACCGAAGAATCCATCAATCCAAATAGCATCTGCTCCGCAGTCTATCTGTTTTTTCGCCCAATCCAAAAAAAGCTCCTGGACGTCTTCATTCGTCAGATCGGGATAGTATCCCTCAAACCTCTGTATCTCCATAAATTGCTCTATTTCTTCAGGGGAAACAGGCAGATCCCATTTAGAGGGATTAAATGCCATCGAATTAAGCTCCTCTCTGGTGAAGGGTCTGCCTGTTTTAGGATTCATCTCTCCTTCAGTGAGGCGTTGAGCAGGTATGGCGCCGCAAAAAATCACTTCAGGTTTTTCCTTCTTTATCTCAGTTATGGTTGTTTTAAGATCCTGGTAACTGTAACCATCCTTTGCGCCAGAATCTGGACAAGGCGCCCACTTCCAAAAACCCCTGAATATGAAATCGGTGCGAGTCTCCCTAAGCTGAGCGGTAACCTCATCAACACTCCAACCAACAGCAACATAATCAGTCACCCTCTCATAGAGAGAGGCGACTTTGACCTGAGAAAGCTCTGTTTTTGGGGGTATCATTGTTGTAGTAGTCACTGCTGTAGTTGTTGTAGTCACCACCGTAGTTGTTGTCGACTTAGACCTGAACCTATGCAAACAACCAGTAAGCAAAACAATAACCAACACCCCTACAATCAAGATTTTCTTGTTCATTTTTTCAGCTGCTCTTTCACTAGTTTGATTTCGTCTCTGGTGAGAGGTCTGGGAAAATTATAGATCACGCCACCAGGAGACTCAGTCGAATACGGACGATTACAGTCAGGGCAACCCCTCGTCAAAAAAGGCCTCCCAGAGGATATCGTCTCCTCTAAAACAGAATCCTCAACGCCGAAGTCAACTATCCTATCCTCACTGAACCGCATCCGGTCAAAGCGGGAGAGCCCAGACTCGATGAGATACGAAGCAAGCTGAATCCTCCTATAATGGCCGATCGACGGAACATCCCCTCGAAGCTGAGAAAAAGGAATAGGAGTGTAGGCGAATAATGCGGAGTATATCCCTTTATCAGAAAGCGACTGGATAAGATGTACAGCATCCCTCTCCGTCTCCCCTAAGCCGAGAATAAGGTGGGTTCCAACATTACCTCTATTGAAGACCTCCAAGGCCTCATCCAAGGCCTTTATATGACCCCCCCAGGTGTAGGGACAGAAAGCTTGCATGCCCTTTATCCCATCGAAAATCGCTTCAGTTACGGCATCCAATGGGATCACAAGCCTATCTACACCCAAGGCCTTAAGCTCCTCAAAACTATTCTTAGGGAAGGGAAAAATAGAGACAGAGATCGGGATACTTGAACCCTCCCTTATTTCCTTAACCAGATACACTAGATCATCAAACATGCTCTGGTAGTTCATGGTCTGAATACACGCCCCCCTAAGAAGACCATGCTCGTACGCCTTCATAAGCCGAGATACGATCTCCTGAGTATCTCTAGGAGGATACAGGCCGCGGGCTATATGCTCAGCATTCGCAGAAGAATCCCTGGCTTGAGCGCAGAATCTACAATTCGAAAGACACTTACCAGAGTGATAGGTCTGAAGATACGCCGTAGTTGGGTCTGCCTCAGTCGCTAATATCTCCAACCCCAGCACCCTCAAAGTGCCCATGGAAACCCTGACCTTCTCCCTCATCTTCCGCCCAAATCCTTAAGTTCAGGGCTCACCTCATATGAGCCGGTGGAGCGGGTTCTACCCCGAGTGTAACGGAAAATCCATTCCTCATCGTAGTACTTCGGCAGCAGCTTTTCTGCTAGCTTTTTCTCCTCCTTAGTCATATTGTCTTCCACCAAGCGGGTGTTGAAGGTCTTCTCGAAGCCGTATTTCAAAGACTCTTCCACATCGCTGAGTGGGACCTTTCGCCCAAGCTGCCTGTTAAGGTCCGTCAACCTCTCCTCAATCGACTTAATACCCTTATCAGAGATCTTCTCCAAGGGTATGTTACAGCAGAGAAGCATCTCCTTTATGTTGAAGTCCACCAGCAGGGTGCCATGCTGTAATAACACACGATTACCCCTGGTCTGAGCGGAACCTGAGATCTTCTTACCATTACATAAGACATCGTTTATGGGCTTGAATTCGCCCCGTAAACCATACTTCTCCAAGGCGTGGACAACTATGGAACACACCCTTTCATAGGATTCGGTAACATCTAGGGGGATCTCTCCGCTCTCCAAGCTGCCGATGAAGCCATACTGTACCTGAGAGCTCTCGGATGCGAACGCCATACCACCGCCAGAGATCCTCCTAGTGACATGATAATCCAATTCCCTGCAGCGTTCAAGATTCAACTCCCTCTCAATCAACTGAGAATAACCCATTATGATAGACTTCACCGGAGTCCAAAGAAATCCAATGCTATCCCCAGTACGGTCAGCTATCCGGAAAAGTGCCTCATTCGCCGCCATAATCCTGTAGGGATCAATCAAACCAAAATTCATGAACCTTAATTCATCCATCTCGCTCACCTATCGCCTTCATTATCGCCTCGGTGAAGTCCTCAGGATAGGTCTTGGGGGACTGAAAGACGTTGTTATTGAAGAACGCCTTCAGCCGCTCAAGGACCTCCTCTCTCTTAGCCTTCACACCCATCAAGGCTTTTTCCATCTTATCTATGAAGTGCTCCGGCGTAAGGATGAAATCGCCCGAGATTATGATGTCCTCAATCCTACCGTCTTCAACCCTCACCAGTGCACGAATCAAGCCGCTCCTCGCCTTATACAATCCCTCACGCATACCCTCCAGCGTATCCATAACTAAAATTACGTTTAGGTTCTTAAATTCCGTTTCCTCCTCCACTCCCTCAGATCAGCACGGAAAATCCATTCATCAGTCAAGTATTTATTTCTAAGATTCTCTGCCAGCTCCAACTCATGGTCAGTCAATGCACCCTCATAAGCTTCACCCAGGATGTGTTCAAAGCCACCGAGTAAGGCCTTCTTGACCTCATCCATCGTGATACCCTCAACCTCCCTTCTCAGACAAGTCATGCCCTCCTCGGGTTTCCTTATCCCCTCCCTAAGATTCTTGACTGGGTTCTTGAGGAGAAAACACATGGTCTTGAAGTCGAAATCAACGAGTAAACTGCCCGAGGAGTTGACCACGCCCTTCGAAGTCAGCTGCCCGCTGCCTGAGATCTTTCTTCCGTTAGCGTAGACGCTGAACCTTTCATCATCAATAACGGCGTCGCCTACGCCAAGGGAATTCAAGGCGGCTATCACTCCGTTCAAGATAAACCTGTAGACCTCTCTGGGACCATAGGGCATTCCATCCCGATCCTCCCGGAAGATTACATTATATATAATCTGGTTTTCATCGCAGAAGCCTGTTCCCCCGCCGAGAACCCTCCTGACTATTGGAATCTCCATACGCTTACAGCGATCAACGTGGAGGTCTTCATATGCTTTCTGGTGGTAGCCGATGTAGACTGCAGGCTTAATAGGACGCCAGAAGAGGAGGGTATCGTCCACGAGATCCTGTCTTATGGAATCCATCACAGCCTCAAAAATCGCTGGACCAAGAACACCATCCACCTTATCCAAGCCGATGAAACGCCACTTCATTGTAATTGCTCTGGGAGTAACGCACAACATGCGTGGAACTCCCTGACCCCCAGACCAAATTTCTCCGCCTCCATGTACGCTGTAGGAGTTGGAACGGCGATGCTGTTGACGCCCGCCCGTACAGCAAGCCTGTCTATTTCAGCCCTTACATCGCCTTTTCCACGAGCACAGCCCAAAGACACAAAGGATTCTGGGAATCTCAGCCTGGCCTTGCATAAGACTTCAACAACATCTATGGCATTAATCCTCACATCCTCCATCTGAGTTCCAATTATGTTAGTCAAACCAATCACGACAATGTTTGAAGGTTTTATCGAAGAGATTATGTCAAGGGCAGAATACTCATGGAAGAGCCTGCCATGATGCAAGCCAACACAGATATGTGGGGCAATATTTTTTACCCCAGCCCTCTGAAGCGCCTTAAGAGTCCGCCTGTAGTCTTCAGGATAGAGCTCTATTCCATAGATCTCCTTCGTGGTTTCCTCCGAGCCGACGACGTCGACGCAGACACCATCCAAGCCAGAGTCCTTCAGATCCCTAGCTTCCCTGCGGTTAATAACCCCCGTATGGGCGATAACCAGCATGCCAGTCTCATCCTTGATCCTGCGGACAGCATCCAAGAATGGGCTGAGAGGGACCTTGCCTTCCGGAGTGCATCCTCCAGTCAAGAGGACGCCGGTTGAGCCGTTTCTGTGGAATCTAACACACAGATTCACGAGCTCCTTAGGCGTCAACGCAGGAGTGAGCCGCTCAATAAGCCTCCTCCCACAATGTTTACAATTCAGGGCACATGATGAGCTAGTGACGGAGACTGCTGGAAAAAAATCCGATGTATAGTAGAAATTAATCCCCCTCCCAAAGTTTTTGTATGAGAGTTCCCTGGATTCCTCAATCAACGCATCCATCAGCAAATAATAAAGGGATTAAAAGAAAAAAGAGGGACTATTAAGCCTTATCATCCAGTTCAAGCTCCACCCCACCAACAGCCTTAGCTATGATGTTATAGAAAAACGCATATATTGCGCCGAACACACCCGATAGTATCGCATACACGATGGATGCTACAATCACTACTACAATACCTATGACGATCAACATAATGCCGCCCATTGCAGCCTCTTCGCCCCCTTGCATAAACGCAAACATGGACAAACCCATAAGACCAAAGATTATCGCACATACCAGACCAATAATGAAACCAATAACCAACCCTACAACCGCAAATATCTTAAAAACAGAAAGCACGCCAAACCTCTTAACGATTTTTTTCAAAAACACCACCCCCCTAGATTTTTAGTATATTAGAGAACAGGGTTTAAATGCCCTTTTCCCTTAGGGATTCCAATAACCAATACAATGAGGGTTCTTATTACGCTGGGTCCGACTCAGGAGCCAATAGATGAGGTAAGGTACATAACCAATGCCAGCTCAGGAAAGATGGGCACAGCCTTGGCGAGGGAATCCATCAAAAGGGGATATGAGACAACCATTGTTTCAGGCCCGGTAGACATCAGACTGCCAGGGAAGGCGAAAATCCTTAAGATTAGAACAGCCGAAGAGATGACGAAAGCAACATTAAAGGAACTTGATAGGGGGTATGATATTTTCATCTCAACAGCTGCAATAGCAGACTACTCACCAGGATCCCATAAAGGAAAGATCAGATCAAGCACAGAGGAATTGACGATAACGCTGAAGGCAAACCCCAAACTCACAAGGAAGGTCAGGGAAAAATTCCCGGGATTATTTATTGTAGCGTTCAAGGCAGAATACAATGTTTTGAAGGATTCACTGATTGAGAGTGCTTGGTCGAAGCTGAAAAAAGAGGGCTTAGACCTTATAGTGGCAAACGATCTGCAGAAGGTAGGATTTGGCGGCGACAAAACAGAAGTCTATGTGGTAAACAAGAGAAAAAAGATAGATTATATACCACTAAAGACAAAGAATAATATAGCAAAGGATATATGGGCAGCAATAAATAAAGAGAAAAAAGGTGGCGAAAATAAAAGATAGCTTGGTCTTATTAACCTTGCTCGTTATGCTCACAGCAGGGTGTACATCCCGCGACGGACAGGATACCACAACTACAACCGTATTAGAGGTATCCAGTACCACTACCACCATAGAGACAACTACGACCTCGACAACAACTACGACGACAACGACGACAACATCCACTCCAGTAATCATTACAACAACCACTACGACGACTACGACCATAACCTACATACCGACCACAACCATCGCGGATGCGAAATGCTATATGAACTCAGACTGCGGAGAACAGAAGGTCAGTTACTACTGTAAGATAGAGTTGGAGGAAGGACCAGTACAACCCACAGTAAGGGGTGAAACAGTCTACAAGGTAACAGAAACACCCATTTGCTTGGACCCGGGAACCATGTGGGCGAAATGCACGAAGGTGAGGAAAGAGAGAGAGTGGGACGCCTGCAAAGACTACGAATATTGCCTTGAAAACTGTCCCGAATGCGTTCTTAAGGGATCAAGTTGTTGCCCTGGTCTATGCTGATCCAAGAGGTGTATACGTTGAGGATAACCGGTTTAGGTCATGCGTCTTTTCTGATCGAAGTATCCGGTAAAAAGATTTACATAGACCCATATGCTCTCAGAGAAGATACTGAGTCTGCCGACATTATCTTAATAACCCATGACCACTACGACCACTGCGACAGAGAATCTATAAACAGGATAAAGAAACCTGGAACACACATCCTCGGACCTGAAAGCGTGGCCAAAAAAATCCCTGGCACAGGCATACTGAGAAAAAAGGACATAGTACACATAGATAACACCACTATCATGGCAGTTCCCTCTTATAACACAGAGAAAGGCTTCCACAAAGCAGACTCAGGGATGGGGTTCGTCATAGAGCACGAAGGTAAAAGAATCTATCATTCAGGAGACACAGACGTAATACCCGAGATGAGCAAACTGGAAGACATCACAGTCGCCTTACTCCCAGTAGGTGGCATCTATACAATGAACGCCGACGACGCTGTAGACGCCGTAAAGCTGATAAAACCCGAAATAGCCATACCAATGCATTACGGAAAAGTCGTTGGTTCAAGGGCTGACGCGGAAAAATTCAGATCCAGGATCGAAAAAGAGACAAAAACAAGGGTGGAGATCCTGGAGAACAGATCCCTTAGGATCTAACCACTCCAAGATTCCATGAAAACATTAATCCTCCCTCTGTATGGCTGCGCCCAACATCGAAGCTGCAGTTATAAGGCCCGCTGAAAACAGTATCCAGTTAGCTTCCGCCTGACCTGCACCAAGCACTATTTCAGCTGACACCTTAACAATCAACAGGGTTATGATAAAATAAATAATACCCAAGAAGATCAAAATCACTGACGTCACTATGGTAAGGGGCAACGCAGCAAGTCCTTTCAGTATTTCCATCAAGACACCTCAGATTTTATAATTGATTAAGATTAGGGGATATTCGTTTATATATACTTTCTCGAACCCCTGACCCCGTACTTGAGAACCAAAACATCTTGGAGATTCTCCACATCAAGTAATTCAAGCACTGGTGCGTTCTCTATATTAAAGCCAACCCCGTCCACCATCGTAGGTGCATCCCTCCCACCGAAGACCCTCGGACCCACTGCAACGTAGATTTCATCAACCAGGTTCTCCCTAAGAAACTCAAAGTTCACTGTTCCGCCGCCTTCAACCATAAGTTTGTTAACACCCATACCAGCGAGAATCCTCAGGATTTCTTTAGGATCAACCCAGCCATCGCCCAAAACATGGACCTCGGCCTTCTTTCTCAACTGTTTTATCTTCCGTTTATCCGATTTCATAGGAGTGAATATGATCTTTCTGCCCCCATAGTTCAGGAATTCAGAATCAAGGGAAAGACGGTCAACTCGACCCACTGCGACCTTCATCGGGTTCTCCGACAGCCCTCTTTTGATTCTCTCAGCCCTCAATTCCATGGATTTGACATCAAGCTTCGGATCATCCACGACAACAGTATTCATTCCAACAAGGACTGCATCAGAGTCAGCCCTCAGACGATCAACCCTCTCAAGGTCTCTTGAGTTAGAAATCCTCACCTGCCTCCTCTCATGAGTAGAGATCTTCCCGTCAAGGGTCATGGCGCAGTTGATGAAGACGAAGGGTTTCTTTATCTCCATTTTCCATCAACCCTTAGCGACTCCCAAAGGAACAACCCTGGCAACAGGCTCCGATATCCCGCTCAAAGAGACGCTCCTTACCACCTCGTCTATGTCTTTATATGCCTCTGAGGCCTCCTCCGCTAGAACCTTGGGATCTGTTGCGCGCACAACCTGCCCCCTCTCCTCCATCCTCCTCTGTATTTCAGCCCCCCTGAATTTTCTGATTGCACCATGGCGGGACATCAATCTGCCTGCGCCATGACAGGTGCTGCCCCAGGTCTCCTCAAGTGCCTTCTCCGTTCCAATCAACACATAGCTAGCAGTCCCCATGTCCCCTGGGATAATCACTGGCTGGCCGACTTCCCTGTAGGTCTCAGGTATCTCCTCCCTGCCTGCAGGGAACGCCCTAGTAGCACCCTTACGGTGGACGCACAACTCCTTTCTTTCCCCATCAACCCTATGTTGCTCGAACTTTGCGATGTTGTGGCAGACATCATAGACCAATCGGATGTCTAAATCATCACTAAACACCTCCCTAAAAGACTCCCTCACCCAGTAGGTTATTGTCTCACGATTACAGAATGCATAGTTCACCGCACAATACATCGCAGAAAGGTACCTTTCAGCTTCAGTAGACCTTATTGGAGCACAGGCCAGTTCTTTATCAGGCAGCCTTATCCCATACTTCTGGGCTGCCGAAAGCATGACGTTAATGTATTCATCCGCTATCTGATGCCCGAAGCCTCTGCTGCCGGTGTGCACCATCACAGTCACCTGGTCTTCTGATGTGATCCCGAATCTTTCAGCAATCTTCTTATCATAGATCTTATCGACCTTCTGCACCTCCAAGAAGTGGTTACCAGCTCCGAGGGTTCCGAGCTGTGGCCTCCCCCTCGCCTTCGCCTTCTTACTCACATTGCTGGGATCAGCACCCTTTATGCAGCCGTTTTCTTCCATGTGCTTCAGATCCTCCTTATAGCCTAGATCGTGTTCCACAGCCCATCTCGCGCCATTCAACGCTACTTCATCCAATTCTGATTCAGTGACCCTCAACCTGCTCTTGCTGCCAACACCCGAGGGGATGTTGGTGAACAGTTTATCGACCAATTGCTTTAATCCAGGCCTTAGATCCTTCTCCATCAGATTGGTCGCCAGAAGCCTGACTCCGCAGTTGATGTCATAGCCCACACCACCAGGACTGACAACCCCCCGCTCAAGGTCAAAGGCTGCTACCCCGCCGATGGGGAAACCATAGCCATAGTGGCCGTCCGGCATCACCAAGCTGGCCTTCTGTATTCCTGGAAGCTGGGCGACGTTCGCCGCCTGCTTGAAGACGCCCTCTTCAATCGCCTTAAACAGCCTCTCTGTGGCGTAAATCCTGGCAGGTACGTTCATTCCAGGATCCTTGAACTCCCAGACTCCCGCCCTGATCTGTTTGGCTTCCATGGTTATAGTATAGGAGCGGATTCTAATTAAGACAGACTCCCCCTGAACGCCTTCTCTAACCTACTTAACCTCTTCCTGCCCTTCTCGAACTGCTTGTTTGCCTGCTTCACCAGATATTTGATGTAATCGCTGCCAACCAGTAGACTGCCATCATGCGCTAATGGAGCGTCTATTCTCTCAGTACAGCAGACTTCGACCATATTCCTCCCATCCTTCACGGCCATTATCCCCGCCCTCTTGAATCCAGAGTTCCTCGCCGTCCTCAAAATCTTAGCAGCACCTTCAAGTTCCATTGCTACAACATGGAGGATCGCAGGCTCGTATTTAAACCACACAATCCCCCTATCCGGTATTTTCTCCAATGCATGAATGACTTCATCGGATTCGACCAGACGATGCCATTTACCCAACCAGCCATTGTCTCTCTTAGAGCCGACATCATGAAGCAGAGAAATCCTGCCGAAACAGCTCGACGTCGTATAATAGTCAGAAAGGGAATTCAGGTAATCCAATAGTGGGATAATATCCAAGTCAACCTCGCCCCTCTCTTTCGCAGACTCAAGCCTCCTCAAAGCATCACCCTTCTGCTGCAAGAACCTTCGCGTCATCTATTTTAAATCTATAGTCCCAATTACTAAGAATGGCTGGAGAAGAGCCCACCGATGAGACTGAAGAAAAGAAAAAAGAAGGACCTTCAGAGGCTACTGAAGAAAAAAAGACCAGTAAGGCCGTTATCTCTGTCATATTCCTGCTGGTGGCTATGGCCGCTGTTAGCATATACTCTACGATGCAGCCGGTAGGCTATAAGTACACTTCAACGGTCGCCGGAGTCAGTGTGCATTCCCAGATCCCATTAGAGGAACTACAGTACAGAGAGAACGTCGCATTATACAATAACTCGGACCCGGCAGCCGTAACCTGCAACTTCGAGTTATCTGCGATCTCGATCCAGGACCGCCTAGGCTACAAGATCCTGATAGAGCAAGGAGAACAAGGCATATACATCCAAACAGATAAAGCATACATAAGGGGTATGAACTACGAGGAAACACTCCAAACCTGTAATATATTCTCCTGCCTGAGGGAGGGCATAGAATGCCCATCCAATCTCTGGAGCATCAGAGACTCCATCCTAAAAGAGAAAAAGATAAACATAGCCATCGACAATGAACTGAGAGGTTCAGCGGTGCAGGGCTACGGCGACATAATGGGTGCCTTAGGATACATACAGGCAGAAAACCAGATGGAAGACATCGACGGAAACGGTAGAATAGAAAACTGGGAGCTAGAAGAAAGCCTGATAAAGATATTCCCCTACATAATGGAGGGAGATGAATGCAAACTTCAGCCGATCACCACCGGCCTCCAGAAGCTTAACGCAACCAACGAAACATATAACTGTAGGACACTGAGTCCTGCGATAATACTCCAGAAAGCAGACGAAAACAAGATAGACGTCAACGGTGACCGGATGACCATCATGGGCGATGACGAACACGTAGGATCAGCGGCCATAATAGTAAGGGATGTCATCTCACCTGAACTCATACGAAGCCTCTACGGTCTGGATTAATCACTCAATATCTCTGCCTTATCCTTCAACATCAAGTAGACTGCAACTTGCTCCGGCACCTTAGCAGTTCCTGGAGAGTACTTGAACCTCCGCCCCATTAAATCGAATGCTGGAATCTTTTCCTTGACTTCTAACTTAATTTCCTCATCACCGAATGCGACCGCATCCGTCAGAGGACTAAACGAGTCAAGGTCTTTAATCCTCTTAGCTATCAACCCCGAACCCCCATGCAACGTATCAGGCAACCTTATCAGCCTGGAAGTGTCTATTGTAACCATCTTGTCTGTGTCACCCATAAGACCGACAGCATTCTTCTCGATCACCTTATGCTGCATTCCCACAACAAGCTCACTAAGGCCTTCCCATCTCCCCCTCCTCAAAGACCTCACATTGCTCTCCCTTTTATTGGCTATTTCTTCCGCCTTCTTAGGGCCTATTCCCTCGATCTCCTGCAGCCCGGATACGTCGGAGGATACGAACTTCATCGCCACATCATATATGCGGCCAGCCCATCCAGGGTCTCCTTCCTGAGGGCCTCTAAGCATCTCCGCAGAGCGAGTGTATCTGCCACTCTTACCCGGGGTGAAGCCTTCAACAGATTCAACCTCCATAAAACACCCCAAGTCAAGTCCCGTGCCTGTAACATAATCAACGATCTCTCTTCGTTCGTCGCCTCCAAGGGTTCTTATGCACTCATCGAACACCTTAACATGATAGCCTTTACCGCCAGAGAAATTAACTTCCAAGTCCCCCCTCTGGAAGCCAAAATCTGAGACCAGGAAATCGATGAGGTTCATGGCTTCCTTCTTCACGCCCTCCAGTTTTCCTGAATCAAGGAAGTCCATGTCAAGGTCTAAGTCAAAGACAAGATCAGCGCCCAACCAATTCTTCGCCGACATAGGCTGGTTCTCAGGAAACTCAAAATAAGCAGAGGAATAGGATATATAAAATGGTCCCTCCCTCCTCAAATAATTCTGCAAATCCTTTTCGGTTTGAAAACCCTTATGCCTGACCTTGATCTTCGACTCAAGTGTGCCTACGCCGAACTCCCGCTTCTCCACCTCCGAAGGCGCTGAAACCTCATTCCGGTAATAGTACTCCTTAAACCTCTTCCGGAGAAAAATCTTCGACTCAGTGTTCACCAAAGAGATTAGGAATCAAGGATTTTAAACAGACTTGAGGGATAAGAATTAGTCCTCAGGGATAATGGTGTGGATTCTATGGGATAACACATGACGAATGGATTACTTTTTTAAGAATCAAAAAACGCTGTGCAAATTTTTTTGGCTTTTTTCAGGTTTTCTGTTATTTCTTTTTCTGTTAGCCAGGGTTTCATTTCCCCTAGTCTGCTGATTAATTGGCGGTCGTCTTGGTATGTGTTTTCTTTTTTCAGGAAGGTTAGGGATGCAATGATCTCAATCTTTTTCGTGTCTTTTATGTCATCTACCAACTGGTCTCTGACTTCTTTTATGGTGGCTGCTTCTTTGGGGGTTGGTTCTGTTCCCTTTTGTTGTTTTTCACTTAGTGCGTAGCCATCTACTGCCAAGGCGCTTGATTAGGGCCCATACCATCTCTTTTAGGTCGTCTTCTCTGATGATTTGGAATCCGTTGAATTCGGATATCTTGTTTGTTGGTGGTGTGCATTCTTCTCTTTTTATTTTTATTCGTTCTTTGTCGGCTTTGTTTTTTATTTTTTCGTAGAATTCGTCTGCTGTCTTTTTGTCTGTGTCGCATATGACTTCGACTTTGCCGTCTCTGCGGTTTTTTACTTGCCCGATGATGTTTGTTTTGTCGGCTATTTCTTTTATCATCTGCCTTAGGTAGACGCCTTGGACATCCATGTCCGTATTTCCTGCGAAAGTCATCCTCCAAACACCCATCTTGTCTCCGCAAACCTGCTTTATAGTTCTTATAAGTATATAGACACAAGCATTAAATAACCGCCCACACCCCCCACAACAAAGACAATAATAAACCCTCACACGTAAATATAATATCCAAAGATGACTGAACTGGATTATCAAAAACTGGGCTTCAAGTGTGGTATAGGAATCCATGCACAGCCTTTTAAGAAAAGGCTGGCGAAAAAGGATGCTGTCTGACGACAGCATCAGACAAAAGATGACAGACATCAACTATAAAACATTGGGTTTCAAGTGCGGTATCGAGATCCATCAGCAGTTGGAGACGCATAAGTTGTTCTGCGAGTGCCCTTCCATCATAAGAGAGGACGAACCCGACATCGTCGTCAGGAGAAAGATGAGGGCTGTCGCCGGAGAGATCGGAAACGTTGATCCTGCGGCGTTGTATGAATACCTCAGAGACAAGGAGATGATCTATCAAGCATACAGGGATACGACCTGTCTCGTGGAATTAGACGAAGAACCACCTCATCCGCTGAACGAGGAAGCCTTAGACACGGTCCTAGAGGCCTCGCTGCTCTTGAACGCGAAACCAGTGGATGAACTGCAGGTCATGAGGAAGACAGTAATAGACGGCTCAAACACCTCAGGCTTCCAGAGGACCATTCTCGTGGCAATGGACGGCCACCTAGAAACAGAAGAAGGCAGAGTGAGAATACCGACCATCTGCCTCGAAGAAGACGCCGCAAGAAAAATAGGCGAAGAAAAGGATACGACAGTGTATAGGCTGGACAGACTCAGCATACCTTTGATAGAGATAGCCACGACGCCAGACATAAAAAATCCAGGACATGCGAGAGAGGTTGCGGAAAAACTGGGGATGATACTGAGGGCGACAGGTAAGGTGAGAAGGGGATTAGGGACGATAAGGCAGGACCTGAACGTCTCCATAAGAGAGGGGGAGAGAGTAGAGATCAAAGGCGTACAGGATCTGCGTTTAATAGAAGACGTCCTCAGAAAAGAAGTGGAGAGACAGCTTATGCTGGTCGAGGTCAAGAAGGAACTGAAAAAAAGAGGGGCTAAAGCAGAAGACTTAGACTATGGGTTCGTTGACGTGACCCCTCTGTTCAAGAACACGAAGTCGACGATTGTCGCGAAAATGCTGGAGAAAGGCGCCAAGGTTATGGCTGTGAGACTGACGGGCTTCAAGGGATTGCTTAAGGGCAGGCTTGGACCTGAGCTGGCGCAGTACGCTAAAGCAGGTTCAGGTGTTAAGGGTATATTCCACTCAGACGAGCTCCCAGACTACGGCATAACTGAGGAGGAGGTTAAGGCCGTCGAGGATCGGCTGAAGATTAAAGATTATAAAGCGTTCGCTTTAGTAGTCGAAGAAAAGGAAACAGCAGAGAAGGCATTAGCTGAAGTGGTCAACAGATGCAAGACGGCGATAGATGGTGTCCCAGAGGAGACCCGGAAGGCTAAACCGGATGCGACAACAGAGTTCATGCGCCCACTTCCAGGATCGGCGAGGATGTATCCGGAGACAGACGAAGCACTTCTGGTTATCACCGAGGGGAGAATTGAGAGGATAAAGAGGGATATCCCTGAACTGCCAGAGGAACGGCTTGAGAGATACTTGAAGAAGGGCCTCAACCAAGAATTAGCTAATCAACTAATCAAGAGTCGTTCATCTGAGACCTTCGACGAATTATCAGAGAAGTTCCCAGAGATTAAGGCCTCTACAATAGCGAATACCATACTTTCAATGCCGAAGGAGGTCAGGAAGAGATACAACGTGGACACCAGTTCCCTGAGGAAAGAACACTATGAAGGGATCTTCAAGGAGATCATGGGAGGACGAACTACTAAGGAGTTCATACCTGACATTATGGCAGCCCTAGCAGCTGATCCGGAGAAATCTGTGGAAAAGGTCATCGAAGAAAAAGGCCTGCAGTCTATGACGGAGGAAGGAGTAGAGGAACTAGTAGGTAGGCTGATTTCGGAGAACAAGGGCATGACCTTCGGCGCCTTGATGGGTAAGACTATGGCAGAACTGAAAGGAAGGGCTGACGCAGAAGCCGTGAAAGAAATCATACACAGAAAACTGCAAGCTAAAGGATAACGTCAAACAGAAAACCCAAAGGTTTCCTTTCTTTTGATCAACCTTTTCTTTAAGAAAGAAAAGGCTGGACGGAACTGAAAGGAAGGGCTGACGCAGAAGCCGTGAAAGAAATCATACAACAGAAGCTGGGAAAGTGACTTTGACCGTTTTTATTTGTCTACTCCAATATTTAAAACTACAGTCTATGGTGTAGATTCTGGGGATTACAATGGATTTTAAAGTAGTTATAGGGGACCCTGAAACAGGGAAAAGCTATCAGCAGGAGATGAAAGAAGACAAAACCAAAAAGGTTAAGGGGAAAAAGATCGGCGACGAGATAGATGGGGCGGTTTTAGGCCTCACCGGCTACAAACTGGTTATTACCGGCGGAAGCGACAAAGGCGGATTTCCCATAAAGAAGGGAGTGCATGGACGCGGCGGCGTGAAAGTGCTTATGAAGGGAGGAGTAGGCTACAACAAGAGGTGTGAAATCCGTAAAAGGAAGAGGGTTAAAGGTGAGGTAATCAGCGAAGACATCGTTCAGGTGAACATGAAGATCACCACCAGAGGGAAGAAGACAGTAGAAGAACTCCTCGGCTTAGGCGAAAAAGAAGAAGAAAAGAATGAATAAAGAATGCAAGAGCACGTTCAACCTGAAATCAACATAGGCCTCGTAGGACACGTAGACCATGGAAAAACAACACTGACTAAGGCTTTATCTGGCGTATGGACTGACAGACACTCTGAGGAGATAAAGAGGGGAATATCCATACGTCTAGGCTATGCTGACTGCTCATTCTACAGGTGCAAGAAATGCGATGACCCTGGATGCTACTGCACACAGGAGAAGTGCCCTCGCTGCGGCTCTGAAACAGAGTTCTTGAGGAAGGTCTCGTTCGTGGATTCACCAGGACACGAGACCTTGATGGCTACGATGCTTTCAGGCGCCGCCATAATGGATGGGGCGGTTTTAGTCATCGCCGCCAACGAGAAATGCCCGCAGCCACAGACTGCAGAACACCTTATGGCGTTAGACATACTAGGCGTTAAGAATATCATCATAGCCCAGAACAAGATAGACTTGGTTACGAAGGAGCGGGCTGAAGAGAACCACTTAGAGATTAAGGGGTTTGTAAAGGGTACCATGGCCGAGAATTCCCTGATAATACCAATTGCAGCTCACTATAATGCAAACATCGACGTTCTCATAAAGGCGATACATGAGAGAATCCCAACACCAAAAAGGAATCTGGAGAAGACACCCATAATGCGGGTGGCTAGATCCTTCGACGTCAACCGCCCAGGCACCAAGATAGAGGACATAAAAGGTGGGATCGTAGGTGGCTCAATAATGCAGGGCAGGTTCAAGGTTGGGGATAAAATAGAGTTCCTCCCAGGTGTCAAGAAGAAGAATACATATCATCCAATACAGACAGAGATAGTGAGTCTGTCGTTCAGTAATGTCAACCTAGAGGCCGCTCAGCCAGGTGGCTTGATTGCCATCGGCACAAAACTCGACCCAGCACTCACGAAGTCGGACAACATGTCAGGTAATGTCGTAGGCTTACCCGGGAAATTATCAGCGTCTAGAGAAAAGTTGAGTTTGGATATTACGCTGTTGAAGAGGCTCTTCGGAGCCAAGGATGAGGTCATGATAAAGCCCATCGAAAAGAATGAAGCCTTGATGTTGTCTGCTGGCAGCGCCATAACCGTCGGCTTGGTAACCGACCCAAAGAGGGGCGACCTCAGGCTGAAGCTGCCAGTATGCGTAGAGGAAGGTGATTTGGTAGCCATAAGCAGACGATTCGAAGCCCGCTGGCGCCTTATCGGCTACGGGATAGTCAAAGAATGACGACCATTATCCTGGACACGAATTTCCTATTGCTGCCTTACACTGAGAAGGTTGATGTGTTCGGAGAGATAGAGCGTCTTGTCGTTGATGAATGCGAACTCTGCACTTTAGCCGGCGTCTTGGAAGAGCTGCTGGGAATACGAGACAACAGAGAAAGCAAGGGCCGCGACAAGATTGCGGCGAAAATAGCACTACAACTGATAGAGAAAAAAAAAGTCAAGGTTATTGAAAGCCGTGGACGAGTAGATGAGCAGATAATCGAATACGCAAAAAAAAACAAAGAGACAATGGTGTGTACCAACGACAAAGAACTTAAGAGGAGGTTAATAGGGTTGGGAATCCCAGTAATACACATCATGAGTGGGCGCAGGCTTGGACTCTCCAGCCCCTAATTTAAATTAATTAAAGGCTAATAGTTAATCTCAGTTCATAGAGAGGATAAAAAATGGATCTTGGTGTTTTACCGCCAATCTCGGGTATATGTGCACTGGTCTTTGTAGCATTTCTGATAAGGAAGGTGATGAAAGAAGGCTATGGAACAGAAAAGATGAAGGAGATCTCTGATGCAATACATGAAGGAGCGATGGCGTTCCTGAAGACAGAATATACAGCCATCTTGATATTCGCAATCTTTATGACGATAATACTGGCAGGATTAATAAATGTGCCGACGGCTGTCGCATATATTGGAGGAGCTATCTGTTCTTCGGCTGCTGGCTTCATAGGGATGAACATAGCAACCAAGGCTAATGTTAGAACGGCCGAGGCTGCGAAAAAAGGCCTTGACAATGCATTAAAAGTGGCTTTCTCCGGCGGGGCGGTGATGGGCCTCTCTATAGTAGGCATTGGTTTACTTGGGATATACATCGCATACATAACCCTCGGAGGTCAGAGCATCCAAGATTATGATGTAATCAACATAATCACCGGCTTCGGTCTCGGCGCAAGCTCTATTGCATTGTTCGCCAGAGTCGGCGGCGGCATATTTACAAAGGGCGCGGATGTCGGTGCAGACCTCGTGGGGAAGGTCGAAGCAGGAATCCCTGAAGACGATCCACGGAATCCTGCAGTAATAGCCGACAATGTCGGAGACAACGTTGGGGACGTTGCAGGGATGGGGGCAGATCTCTTTGAAAGCTACGTTAACGCTATAATAGCTGCGATGGTCATAGGGTTGACAGTATATGGCATCACCGGTGTCATATTCCCGATGGCTCTCGCAGGGGCAGGTATCCTGGCATCCATAGTGGGAACATTCTTTGTTTCAACAAAGGAGGGTGCAAAGACATCAGAACTCCTATTCGCCCTCCGGAAGGGCGTCTACGTTACCGCTATCCTAATCATAATAGCGACCTATTTCCTGGTTCAGGGAACTGTAGAAGACATAAATGTCTTCTATTCCGCAGTTATTGGCTTGGTGGTTGGTGTCGCCATAGGACTGATAACTGAATACTATACTTCAAGCGGCTACGGTCCGACAAAGAGGGTTGCTGAATCGGCCCAGACAGGTGCTGGAACAAACATAATAAGCGGTCTCTCAGTCGGGATGAAAAGCACAATGATGCCGATACTGCTTATTGCAATAGCGATTGTGGTAGCATACAGCCTCTGTAGTGGCATAAATCCCGAATCGAATTCAGGTATCTATGGCATTGCTGTGGCTGCCGTTGGAATGCTGTCAACCCTTGGAATGACCATGTCAACTGACGCCTATGGTCCGATAGCAGATAATGCTGGCGGGATAACAGAGATGGCAGGCCTCGGGAAGGAGATAAGGAAGAGAACCGATGCCTTAGATGCCTTAGGGAATACGACGGCTGCAACAGGTAAAGGGTTTGCGATAGCCTCGGCGGCTCTCACCGCACTTGCTCTGCTGTCAGCATACACCACAGCAACAGGTGTTATCGTCATAGATCTCACAAAATCGGAGGTAATAGCAGGAGTCTTCATCGGGGGAATGCTACCCTTCCTGTTCTCGTCTTTCACCATGGATGCTGTGGGTAAGGCTGCCTTTGGGATAGTTAACGAGGTTAGAAGACAGTTCAAGGAGATCGCTGGTCTGATGGAAGGCAAAGCCAAGGCAGATTATGCTACCTGCGTTAACATAAGCACGAAGACAGCAATCAAGGAGATGATAGTTCCCGGCTTGCTGGCGGTTACGGCCCCCATCATAATGGGTCTGCTCTTAGGTGCGGAAGCCCTAGGCGGCCTCCTTGCCGGAGCAATAGTTTCAGGCTTCCTCCTGGCTGTGATGATGGCGAACACCGGAGCGGCATGGGATAACGCCAAAAAATACATTGAGGAAGGGAATCTGGGTGGAAAAGGCTCCAACGCACACAAGGCCGCTGTGATAGGAGACACAGTAGGCGATCCCTTCAAAGACACCGCAGGCCCGTCACTAAACATACTTATAAAGTTGATGTCCGTAGTAGCTTTGGTATTTGCACCACTATTCATCTAAAAAAAGAAAATGTACAAAATACTGACTGTAGAGGATACAGTAAGGGTTCCACCGAGGAGATTCGATGAAAACCTGAAGACTGTGATCACTTCAGAGTTCGAGAACACCATCACAGGCAGAATAGATAAAAACGTGGGCATCGTCCTCTCCGTGCTAAAGGTAGTGGACATGGGGGAGGGTAAGATCATAATGGGGGACGGAGCAATATACTACAACGTAACCCTAGAGGTGCTGGTATACCAGCCTGTCCTGAATGAGGTCATCGAAGGCTCCGTTTCAGAGATAATAGAGTTCGGCGCCTTTGTGAACTTCGGTCCAATGGATGGCTTAGCCCATGTATCACAGATAACCGAAGACTACATGAGCTACGACCAGAAGAACTCGATGCTAGTCGGAAAAGAAACCAAAAAAACATTAAAACTAGGCGACACCATAAGGGCCAGGATCGTCTCAGTGAGCCTGAAACCAAAGTTCTCCAGCTCCAAGATAGGCTTAACAATGAGGCAACCCTATCTAGGTAAGCTGGATTGGCTAGAAGAGGAGAAGAAAGCCCAAAAGAAGAAAGAGACTAAAGTAGAGAAGAAAGAAAAACCAAGGGAGAAAAAATGAGGGCCTGCAAGAAATGCCATAAACTAACGGAAGAAGAAACATGTACAGTCTGCGGGACTTCAACGTCCCAGTACTGGAGCGGCTACCTCGGCATCATAGACCCGGAGAACTCCGAAATCGCAAAAAAGATGGGTATAAAGGTTCCTGGCGAATATGCATTAAAGGTCAGATAACATGGCATTTTTGGGTCTGCCCGCACACCTCAGACGAAAGCTGAAGAAACCACTAGGCAATCTGCTGGCAGACGTCAGCGAAGTAGATATAAGATCTGACACCCTAATAATATGTGTCGGCGACAAAACAACGGAAGAAATCCTTAAAAGAGGATTCAGACCAAAAATATGTGTCTACGACGGCAAAATAAAGAGAAAAGGAATACAGATACCAGAGATAATAGAGAAATACGACGCAGAAAAAATAAGACTCAACAATCCCCCTGGGAGTTTAAACATTGAAGTGTTCAATGCAATAGATAACGCATTGAAAAGCAAAAAAGGCTTCAAGATAAGGATAGACGGCGAAGAAGACCTTATAACGCTGGCTGCCATCGACAGGGCTCCAATAGACTCATTGGTCTTCTATGGACAACCCGGAGAAGGCGTCGTCGCTGTAAGAGTGGACGAGGAAAAGAAAAAAAAGGTAAAAGAGATACTAGAGGCGATGCAGAATGAAAATTGAGGTAACAGATGACCGAACGAACCCCCTCCTCAATAGAAGGGAGATAAGGTTCAAGGTAGTGCATGATGGACCTACCCCAAAAATGCTAGACATCAGGAAGGCATTGATAGAGGAATTGAATCTGAATAAGGAGCTGACTATAGTGAACAGCATAAAATTAGAATACGGCGGAAGCATTATAAAAGGCTACGCGAAAGTCTACGAAGACAAGGAAAGTATGGAAGTGGAACAAGAGAACAAGATAAAAAAGAACCTCAAACCAAAAGAAGAAAAGATGGCTGAAGGAGAGGCCAAGAAAGCGGAGACAAAGGAGGAAAGGACCGAACCAGAGGCTGCAGAAGAGAAACCAGTGGAAAAAGTAGAAGACACAGAACCAGCAGAAGAAAAGACCGAACCCAAAACTGCAGAAGAGAAAACAGGGAAGAAAGAAAAGAAACCATTGGAGAAGGTAGGAGACAAAGAAACAAAACCAGAGACAACAGAAGAGAAACCAGGGAAGAAAGAAAAGAAACCTAAAGCTGCGAAAGAGAAACCCAAGGAGGAAAAGAAATGAGCAAGAGATGGGAGAGGTATGAAGTCAAGGATGACAAGGTTGTGAGAAAGAACAGGAGCTGCCCGAAGTGCGGCGAAGGCACCTTCTTAGCCGACCACGAAAACAGGCTATCATGCGGCAAATGCGGGTACACTGAATTCAAGAAAAAGTGAAAGTCGTTGGATTAGACCTCGCCGGAAACCCAAAAAACGACACCGGCTTCTGTATCATGGAGGTCGCAGACGACAGAAAACACGTTTCTACGAGCATAGTGCACTCTGATCCGGAAATCATTGAAAAACTCAAGGAGATAAAACCAGAGCTAGTAGCGATAGATGCACCCCTCACCTATAGCGGCACCAACAGGAGATGCGACGACGAGCTTAGAGAATACGGTGCACTGCCAGTAACCCTCCGGGGCATGGAGACACTCGCGAAGAGGGGGAGTATGCTGGCAGAAAAACTCAGAGACAATGGAATGGAATTCATTGAAGTCTTCTCCACTGCGACAGCAAAGATTCTGGGATTCTATGATAGAAGAGAGATGATGATGCAGAAGAATCTCATCGCTTCAGGAATCAAAGGCAGCGTGGATGAGAGAATCCTGAGCAAGGATGAACTAGATGCTATATTTGCTGCCATAACAGCCTGCCTGCACCTGAGTGAAAAAACAGTGGCAGTCGGCGAAGGAGACAATAGGATAATCACCCCCCAGGTATGAAAGCGATTTATATCCTCGTTACCTAAATATTTAGGCGGCAAAAATGGAGAGAGAATACGACGTAGTAATAGTTGGCGCTGGTCCGGCAGGGATGTTTGCTGCAAACGAACTGATAGGTAAAGGCTTGAGTGTTCTGATCGTTGACAAGGGCAGGGACGTAGACAACAGGAACGGTGACATAATGTCTGGGGTTGGAGGCGCTGGAACATTCTCTGACGGCACACTAAACCTGAGACCCGACATAGGGGGAGACCTCTTCGAGCTGACAAAGAACCCCGATCTGGCATGGAAGCTCGTGGACGAAGTCGACAGAATATTCCTGAAATTCGGCGGACCGAAGAAGCTGTACGGGGTGGACATGAAAAAGATAATGGAGCTTAAGAGGAAGGCTGCGACAGCGGACATAAGATTCATCGAAATCCCCCAAAGGCACATTGGAAGCGATAACACACCCGCACTCATAAGGAAATTCAAGGACCACCTGGAAAAAAACGGTATAGAATTCCTCTTGGAAGTGAAGGTTGAGGACTTCATAATCGAGGACGGCGTATGTAAAGGAGTTAAACTGAAGGATGGACGAGAGATTAAGGCGAAGTACACCATCACCGCTCCAGGCAGGGTTGGTGCCTACTGGATGAACGAAATCTCGGAAAAACACAACATAACGGCGAAGTTCGGGCCAATTGATGTGGGCGTAAGGGTTGAAGTCTCTTCCATAATAATGGACAAGGTAATAGAGATAAACAGGGACCCTAAATTCCACATACAGACGAAGAGGTACGACGACTTCGTGAGGACGTTCTGTACAAACTATAGGGGCTTCGTGGTTGAGGAAAAATATGACGACATCGTCGGCGTGAACGGCCACGCCCTCAGAGGAAAGAATTCAGAGAACACAAACTTTGCGTTCCTTGTGAGGATCAATCTGACAGAACCTGTAGAGAACACAATCAAATACGGCAAATCGATAGCGAAGCTCGCCACCACCATAGGCGGGAAGAAGCCGATACTCCAGAGGCTTGGAGACCTGCGGAGGGGCAGGAGGTCGCATCTGAAGAGCATACTGCAGAACCCAATTCACCCAACACTAAAAGACTACACTCCTGGAGATATCTCCATGGCCTTACCCCACAGGGTCATGATGGACATCATTGAAGGCCTTGAGAAGCTGAATGAAGTCATCCCGGGGGTGGCATCGGATTCCACCCTACTATACGCTCCAGAGATAAAATTCTATGCTACACAGATTCAAGTGAACGAGAACATGGAGTCCAACGTGAAAAACCTGTTCGCTGCAGGAGACGGTGCAGGCCTATCGAGGGGGATAATCCCCGCCGCTGCGACAGGTATCTTGGCGGCGAGGGGATTGATGAGGAAAGGATAAAAGCATTAGCAACCCAACCTTCTTCTCCAGGAAAGAAAGGGATCCTATGGATCCAACAAGATAAGCTGAAAATGCACATCACCATCCTCCGCCTAGGGCATAGGCATATGCGAGATAAGCGGATCAGCACCCACATCGGATTGGTGGCAAGGGCCTTCGGCGCCGACAAACTTGTTTTGGATGTGAGAGACCCTGAAGTAAGGGACAGCATCAAGAAGGTCGACAATGAATGGGGTCCTAGCCTAGAGATTGAGGTTGCTGAAGACTGCATGGAGTACATCAAAGACTTCAAAGGCGACCGAATCCATCTCACAATGTATGGAATAAACATCAACGACTGCATCAATGAAATACGAAAAACAGGAAGAGACAAACTGGTCATCATCGGAGGGAAAAAAGTCCCCTCAGAGGTCTACTCCTTAGTAGACCATAACGTTGCAATAGGGAATCAACCGCACTCCGAGGTCGCGGCCTTGGCAGTATTCCTCGACCGCCTATTCCAAGGAGCTGAATTGGAGAGAAAATTCGACGGCCGAAAGAAGATTATCCCACAAGAGCGCGGCAAAAAAGTCATCGAATTTTTTTAGCAGAATACCATAACTTAAAGATGAGCAGAGAAAATGCTGTGCTTGTTTTAGAGGATGGCACCATCATCAGGGGAAGAGGGTTTGGTGCAGAAGGTTTGAGTGAGGGAGAAGTGATCTTCAACACCTCCATGGGCGGCTACCAGGAAGCCCTAACAGATCCTTCCTATAAGGGCCAGATCCTGATGATGACCTATCCATTGATGGGAAACTACGGAATCAATAGAAAAGACTTTGAATCAGATAGGATACAAGCAGAGGGCCTCATAATCAAGGAATTATGTGATAAACCCGGCCACAACGAATCAGAGAAAACCTTGGACGAATTCCTCAAAGACTACAGCATCCCAGGTATGGAGGGAGTCGACACACGAGCCCTGACAAGAAAAATCAGAGTCCATGGGACATTGAATGGCATCCTAAA
>JAFGDV010000041.1 GCA_016931955.1 Candidatus Altarchaeota archaeon
GACGTTCAACCTCCACAAGCAGACCCACAAACAAACCTGCTTAACTATACGTGAATACCGCCGACTTCAGTCGGCGGATATTTATTTCATGTCACCTTTTACTATAAGTGCGTCTAATTCCCGCAGGGACGCATGCTGCACATCCTGGATCTGCGAAGCAGATCCCTTTTTCTTTTGGGGTGATGAGGCCTGCTAGCCTCAACTCAGACAAGATGCATAGCATCTTGCTGATGATAGCACTTTTCTTTATAAGGGCACCTTGTGCCCTTATCAACCCCCTCTCCTCTTACGTTTTCTTTTGGGGTGATAGCACTTTTCTTTTTCTAAAAGAAAAGGGCTATGCGGCCGCCGAGATTTGAACTCGGGTCGCAAGCTTGGCAAGCTCGAGTGATAACCAGGCTACACTACAGCCGCATGGGTCTGTGTTGGGTACTTATTATGGATGGAATAGATAAATATTGATAGAATGTATGCTTTAATCCTAGTACCTTTGGTGTCTTTTATCTTAACTTTTCTGTCTACTCCTTGGATTATTCCGAAGCTGGGGAGGGCGGGGTTGACTGGGCGAGACATGAATAAGAGGGATAGGCCAGAGATTCCTGAGATGGGCGGTTTTGGTATTGTCTTTGGTCTTAGTTCTGGAATCTTGTTGGCGGTTGCATTCGTTACCTTCTTTGACTCTATCTTCTCAGGGTTGGAGTTGAGGTTTATTTTCGCTGCACTTTCCACTATTTTGTTGATGTCTTTGATAGGAATATTCGATGATCTCTTTGCGATGCATCAGGCGGTTAAAGCCACTCTGCCTTTGTTTGCTGCGCTGCCTCTTGTTGCGGTTGAAGCCGGGTCATCCACGATGACGATCCCCTTCATAGGTGGTGTGGATTTTGGTATCTTTTATATACTCCTCCTGGTTCCCATGGGGGTTGCAGGCGCATCTAATGTCACTAACATGCTCGCCGGCTTCAATGGATTGGAGGCTGGGATGGGTTTCGTAGCCTGCGCTTCTCTTAGCTTTATAGCCTTTTCATTGGGTGAGTTTGAGGCCTTGATAATCTTACTCGCAATGTGCGGTTCTTTGTTGGCTTTTTTGTTCTATAACCGGTATCCTGCAAGGGTTTTTATTGGCGATATGGGGACGTTGTCTATTGGCGCGGTTATAGCATCTGCGGTTATCATAGGCGACTTTGAGTCTCTTGGGATCATCCTCATCATACCTTATGCATTTGACTTCTTCATCAAGGTGAGGAATAGGTTTCCGTCAAAGAACTGGTGGGGTGTGTTGGAGAGAGGTAAGTTGACCTGCAGTGGCAGACCTATAAGCCTCTGCCAGTGGATAATGAAGCTCACCGGCGGCATATCTGAGGAAGGGCTTGTGTTGTTGTTGGTGTTTGTTGAAGCAGTATTTGGTGTTATCGCGATATGTGTTGTTTTAATGAGATAGAATGCATGATGTAGTGATTGTTGGGGCGGGGATCAGTGGTCTATTGTCTGCTCTGGCTTTGGCGAAGGAGGGAAAAAAGGTTCTTGTTCTGGAAAAGAACGATTACGTTGGCGGAGTCTGCAGGTCCTACAAAGTTGATGGCTATCAGGTTGACACCGGTCCGCATATGATCACGAGGACTGAATCAGGACCGCTCAGGCAATTAATGGATAACTACTTTGATGTTGTGCCAAATTTCGTCCCTCATGGGGGATACTATGTGAGACTTAACGGCAGGGTGAAGCCGTTTCCCTGGAATCTCAGGGGGTGGTTTAACTTTGACCTAATACCCCAGATGGATCGCCTCTATCTGCTAAAGACCCTGTTCAGCGTCTCTTACATATTTAATTCTGGCAGCGATATGTCGAAGATGTCTTTGGGTGATCTTGTAGGCGAAAACCTAAGCCCTTCAACGATGAGATTCCTTAACTGCCTATCCTATTTCATGACAGGCTCTTCGATGAAGGAGACACCTGTTGCTAGATTCTTGGACGCTGAACACTACAAGAGCCAGTCCAAGAATCTTTTGGATAAACTCTACAACATACTGATGAAGGAGGGCGCTAAAGACCAGATGTATCCTAAAGGTGGTCTGAATTCTCTGATAAACGCAGTCCTTTCGTCTTTACCTGAAAAGAGGGTCGAGATCAGGAGGGGTGAGGAGGTTCTGAGGATCGAGGGAGATGAGGTAAAGAATGTTGAAACCTCTGTGGATGAATACTCCTGCAATACGGTGGTCTACTCAGGTTTTGCATCGGATCTGCCTCAGGTTTTTGATGGCCTGCCAGAGCAATACATGGGGTCTCTTAAAAAGCTTTACAAGGTAGATGCGTTAACTGTTTGGCTTGGTCTGGACAAGAGGTTTTTTGCCAGAAAGGGGTCTGAGATATGGGCTGACTCTGATCCTTATACATGGGTTGTTCCAACATCCAACTATGATCCTTCGCTTGCGCCGAAGGGGAAACAACTGGCTAGTTTTGCCTCCATGTTGCCGAAGGATTGTGACATCGAGAAGGGGAAAAGGAAGGCGTTAGAGACAATATTCCATATAATGCCTGAAATAGAGGATCACACCGAGATGAGTCACTTCCAGGTTTTGATTCCTGAGAAGGCCGTGCTAACGGTTGATACAGTATTCGCTAACGTGAGAACACCAGTTGCAGGATTGTATCTTGTGGGAACAGACACTGAGAGGAGGAGTATGGGGGTAACTCGGGCATCGTATTCCGTATTGAATCTGTTGTCTGCTCTCGGAGAGGATGGAATCCTCTAGCTATTGTAGTATATCCAGTATGTCGGAGAAGAGGGAGCTTGCGGTCTCTATCCTACCTGCGCCGTGACCTATGACCGTTATGTTTTTCGCAACGTCTGTGTTGATCATAACAGCATTGAGGGTGCCTGAAACATTCAGCGGGTGGTTTACTGGAACCAGCCGCGGCGAGACCTTTAATCCGTTTACGTCCCCGATCAGTTTTACCACCGAATTGTGTTTCTGTGCGAGTTCGATGGCTTCAGCAGTCACATCCTCTATGCCTGTCACGTCTATGTCACTGAAGGAGACGTCCATGTCCATCATGGAGTTTGCTAGGATAACGACCTTTGCTCCCGTATCTATGCCTTCTATGTCATAGCTTGGATCTGCTTCCATGATCCCAAGATTTTTAGCCTCCTTTAATACGGCTTCCATGGAAACGCCCTCATCTGCCATCTTGCTCAGGACGTAATTGCTTGTGCCGTTCAATATGCCGTGGATTGATTCTATCTTGTTGATCTGCAGGCAGTGTTTCTTCAGGTTTATTATCGGCAGCACCCCTCCAACGGTTGCTTCGTATTTCAACTCCACGTGATTGTCTCCCGCGAGTTTCCGCAGTTCTGAGAATTTGACTGCAAGAGGCGCCTTGTTTGATGTAACGACGTGTTTTCCCTTCTTCAGGGATTCCCTTATGTGGCTGAGCCCGGGTTGCCCGGTTTTTATGTCTGAGGGGGTTAATTCAAGGACGATGTCTGATCCGATCTCTTTTATGGCTTCAAGGGACTTCATGGTGTTCCAGTCATCGTGTTCGTTCAGTTTTTTTTCCGCCGCCAGCGTGAGCGCCTTCTCCAGGTTAACGCCTTCTTCGTTTACAACACTGCCGTCTATTTCGCAAACGGCTGAGACCTTCAGGTTTATCCCATAGTTTTTCTCCAGGAATCTTTGTTTCTTCAAAAGGACTTCAGCAAAGCCTTTACCCACCGCCCCGAAACCGATTATTGTAAGCCTTACGTCTTTCATCTTACAGAGACCTTATCGCGAGGAACTTTTTTTCTTTGCAGATGTCTTTGATGATGTTATTTAATCTCTCGAGTTTTCCGTTGTCTACGTCGATGTTCATCATCACCGAGGACTTTTCCTCTGGTGTGGGCATTATAACGTCCATGGAAGAGACCAGACCCAACTTGTTTATCCTGTCGACTGTGTCCTGTATATCTTTGTCGATTACGTGCCCCACAAGTATTATGGAGAGGCTCTTCTTTGAATAATATTGTTTACCCTCCACGAGAATCTCAGATAAACGCACCTTGTGTTTTCCCAGGTCTTTCTTTATGAGGTCGAGTGATTCATGATCCCTTATGGTGAAGCCTATCTCCACAACTACTAGGTCTTTCTCTCCTCTCGAATGCAACACGCTTATGATGTTCCCCCCATGTAGGGAGATGGGCTCCAGCACCCTGAGCAGGCTTCCAGGAACGTCCTTGAGTTCCAGCCTCATGTCTACCTTCATTTTTCAGTTGATATGGATACTATTAGGATTTATTCTTAAAAGAAATCAGCATTCTTCTGTTCCTTGTTTCTTTTTCAGGTCTATGTGTGATATGATGACTCCGGCATCCCTTAGTATCTGCAAACCTTCTCTGTCTGTGTATTCGCCGCTGACAACAACCCTCTTTATGCCTGAGTTAACTATTAGTCTTGCGCAGATCTTGCAGGGGAACGCGTTCAAGTACAGCGTACAGTTCAGGCTGTTTCTGCCTGCCTGGATGAGGGCGTTCTGTTCAGCGTGCACCCCGGGGCAGACTTCATGTCCTGTACCGCTTTTTATGTTGTTTTTGTCTTTCACGCACCCCACTTCAAGGCAGTGAGGCGCACCCCTTACGACGCCGTTGTAGCCTGTCGCGACTATCTCATGTTTTTCGTTGACGATCACTGCCCCAAACTGGTGTCTGATGCATGTCGACCTTAAAGCGACATCCCGGGCAATCCTCGAGAAATACTCATCCCAGGTCGGTCTTTCGTGTATCTCCATTCTCTGCTTTAATTATTTATTTTTTATCTAAAAATTGGAATAATATGTTGTGGTGAAATTAAAATGGAGAAGAAGATCGGAACCATAAAGGATTTGAAGGAAGGCAAGTACGTGATCATCGACAACGAGCCTTGTAGGGTCGTAGGTGTCACACATTCTAAGCCCGGGAAGCATGGTGGGGCTAAGGCGAGGCTTGATGCTATTGGCATCTTCGACGGCCAGAAGAGGAACCTGATGGGGCCAGTGGACAGCAACGTTGAAATACCGATAATCAACAAAAAGAATGCTCAGGTCTTGAATGTTATTGGGGGCACTGCCCAGCTCATGGATATGACGACCTATGAAACCTTTGAGCTGCCTGTGCCTGATGAATTGAAGGGGCAGTTGGCTGAGGGTATTGAGGTGCTCTACATGGAGTCCATGGGGAAGAGGCTTATCCTGAGGACCCAGTAATGTATGATGGAAAATAAACTCTTCTTGCTTCTTGTTTTGTTTTTGATTGGCTGCTGCTCTGCGAAGACATATTCCCCGTTGGAACAGCGGTGGTCTTATCCCCTGAAATCTGATGGGATATATATGATAGACGCTGACAAGGACGGTTTGCTTGAATTGTATGTGGTCTCGTATGAGAAGCGCAGGAGTTGTATCTATTCCTTCAACTACGAGGGAAAAAACCTTAGGATGGAGTGTTTTTCTGGGTACAGTAAACCCCAGTATCCTCACGCCAGCGAAGAGATCACCTTGGTCTACGTTGAGGATATGAACAATGACGCTGTCCTTGATGTATTAGCGGCTTCAAGCATTACGGGCACTAGCGTGAACGTAAAGAAACTCTATGTCATAAAGAGGGAGTATGTGCGAGGATTAAACCGATACGAGTATGATCTTAAGTGGGATTTCAATGCGGGGGGCGTTGTAACCGATATCAAAACAGCAGATGTCAACGGCGATGGCTGGGATGAGATACTGGCGTCTTCTCTGGATGCTAAGGTCTATGTATTCGGTCAGGACAGGGAGCTGAAGTATTCCATCGCACTCAGGGGTGGGGTCTGGGGTATTGATGCATCTGACATGGAAGGTGATGGCATGGTTGAGATAGCAGCCGGCTTTGCTTCGGGTATCTCCCTCATCAAAGGCAGGAGGGTTTTGTGGAACTACAGCACTGGTGAGCGAATATCTGATGTTTTTGTTGGAGACCTTAATGGTGACAACATCTCTGAGATCCTCGCCCTCTCAGGGGGTCAGATTTACGTCTTGGATATAAATGGGACGCTTCTCTGGAGTAAGCGAATGGAAGACCTCGTTGATTCATGGATCAAGGACGTGGATAATGATGGCAGAATGGATATCCTTTTGTTGACTGAGGAATCCTTGTATTCGCTTGACGGGGAGGGAGATATACAGTGGAGGTACTCATTCGATGAGCTGTCCCTTGCTTTGAGCATCGATTTCTACAACAACATATTCGTGGGAACATTAAGTGGAGTACATCACTTCGTGGTCGACCAGGATTTTTTGCTTAATGAGAAAGCAGAAGAAGCCCATTCTAAAGCATACAGCCTCTACATTGGGGGTAACTATTCTGGGGCGCGTTTTTATGCTTCCATGGCTCAGAGGATGTTTCAGATGGTCGATAACACGGAGGGCGTTCTTAGATGTGAGTTCATATTCCTCGTCACCGAGAATTCTTCGGCAGTGGATAAGAGGGAGAAGGCAGAGGAGTATTACGAAAATGCGGCTGATTTTCTTGCTGTGAACTCCTTCGACGACGCCAGATACTATGCTGAGACTGCCTTGGATATCTTCCTGGGGATTAACGACAAGAACAGCGCCATGAAATGTAATCTTCTGTTATTGGATATAAAT
The DNA here is from genome assembly GCA_016931955.1 of Candidatus Altarchaeota archaeon. GTDB lineage: Archaea > Altiarchaeota > Altiarchaeia > IMC4 > QMZM01 > JAUWTD01. The sequence continues at coordinate 6,631 of JAFGDV010000041.1, forward strand.
AGGAAAGAAAAGGAGTTGAAGAAGAGCAATGCATTTAGAAACTACAACAGTGCGTTGGATTATCTCTCGCAGAATATGTTCGATAAGGCCTCACTGCACGCATATGAGGCGTTAAGGCTTTACACTGAACTGAATGATAGCGATGGAATTGCAGATTGCGGGTCTCTGCTGGATGGGCTAATATTAAAGGAGAAGAGACATAAAGCAGACTCCCTCTATAATCTATCCCTTCAGTCGTTTGATCTGGAAGCCTACGAGAACGCATCGATTTATGCCGACGAGGCGAAAGAGCTATACCTTGAATTGGGGGAGGAGAAGGCTGCTGCTGGGTGTGATTCTCTGCTCAACCTGTCTGAGAGATACATTGAGATAGCTCTATATTACGATTTCGCATTAGAGCAGTATCGTTCTGCTCATATGGAGAACGCCACACTCTACGCAAAAAAAGCGAAGGCCATCTACGAGGAACTGAATGATTCTAAGGGGGTTGAACGCTGTGTCTTCTTACTATCTCAGATAGAGGAATCAAAGAGGAACGCCTTCTTGGATTACCTGATTCTAGCAGCCCCCATCCTGTTTTTCGTAATACTCATAGTCGTGATACACCTTAGGAGAAGAAAACAGGAGTGGAATTAGAGCGGGATTCCCAGGTAGTGCAGCATTACTATGAATATCACCCCAGGGATTCCAAAGACTGCTGTTATGATCAATGCCAGTATTGTTATCTGGATCCCCACCCCTAAGACGTGGATCAATATTAGGAGCAGCAGTATCCCCACTATCGTGTTAATCATGAAGTGTTTTCCCATGCCCCACAGTTTTGCTATCACAGCCATTACGGCAAAGAACACAGCGAGGTAGAAGAGCCAGTAAAGGCTTCTTATCCAGGGGAAAAAACCAGCTATAGGGCCCAGAGGATCGCCGGCAAATGATTCCTCCAAACCCGGGAAAAGACCGAAGACGAACCCCGCTATAACGTCTACTAGGGACTTCATCGCATTAAAGAAGTCGTCTATTAGCGGCTTCAAAAGATCCTCCCCGGAGGCCGTTGAAATCAACACTATGATAAGTAGCGATAAAGCCAGTTTCTTGTTTTCCATCCTAATCCCAATACTTGTTTTATTGACATAAATACGTTATTCTGTGTATATGGTGTTTCTCACAACAGAGCCCGCTTCAACATATGCTCCAGGGTATATTGATCTCCCAGGCATTATGGACACATTTATCCCCGTCTTTACGTTGTCTCCCATCAGGCAGCCGAATTTCCTCCTCCCGGAGCCTGTGAGTTTGTTCTTTATCTCCACTCGGACTTCGCCTTCGTCTACTCTGAGGTTTGCTATGTTTGTTCCTGCGCCGAGGTTGCATCTTTCCCCGATTATGGAGTCCCCTACATAGGATAGATGGCATATGTGTGTCTTCTGCATTATTATCGAGTTCTTTATTTCTACAGCGTTTCCTATTCTTGCGCCGTCCATTATAGTTGAATGGCGTCTGATGTAGGAGTTCGGCCCTATTATGCAGTTTTCTCCTATATAGCATGGTCCCTCTATGTACGACCCTGACCTGATGATGGTGTGTTCTCCTATATATACTGGACCCTTTATTACGGCGAATTTCTCTATCTTAGCATCTCTGTTTGGTTTAAGGTTCATGTCCTCCATGATCTGTTCGTTGGCTTCAATCAGATCCCATGGTCTTCCTACGTCGATCCATCTTCCCCTGCTCTTGAAGCCGTAGACCTTCCCCTCTTTTATCATGATCTTTATGGCGTCTGTTATCTCGTACTCCAGGCGCTTGGATTTCTCTATCCCGTCTATTGCATCGAACACACTCTTAGTGAATACATAGATTCCAGCGTTTGCGAGGTCGCTTTCTGGTTTCTCTGGTTTTTCCTTGATCTCTTCAACCTTTTTCCCTGTCAGCTTCACTATGCCGAACTCTCTTGGATTTTTTACCTTGACCAGGCAGAGGCTCGCTTCTGCCTTGTTTTTCCCATGGTTTTCCACAAGGTCCCTGATTAACTCTTTTGAAGTGATGAGGTCGCCGTTCATCACAAGGAAGTCGTCTTTTACCTTATCTCTGACCATGGATATGGCGTGTGCGGTTCCAAGCTGCTCCCTCTGTATGACATACTCTAGCCTCAGTTTTTTGAACCTTTTACCAAAATACTCTTCTATTTTCTCCTTTCGGTAGCCGACTATGAGGTAGGCCTTCTTGAATCCGCTCTCAGCTAAGGCCTCAAGGTCCCATTCCAGTATCGGTTTCCCGGCTACGGGCAGCATCGGCTTAGGTCTGGTGGAAGTTAATGGCCTTAGCCTTGTCCCCTCCCCGGCGGCGAGTATCACGGCGTCCATCTTAGGTCGCTTTTTCGGCTACAACGTAGCCGTCCTCCCATCTTGGGGCTATCTTTTTCATCTTCTCGTCGAAGCCCTTCTTTTTTATCGCCTTCTTATCTTTTCTGGTGACGTTTTTCAGGTCTACTACGTAGTGGGTTTCCTCTGTCTCAGGTATGTCTTTGAGCATCTCGGAGAACTTCTCTATCAGCTTGATGCCCTGTTCTCGGATCTTTTCTTCGTCTAACATCTTCTAAGAAGAGATTGGAATCTGGAGAATAAAACCTATTCGGCGAAGCCTTTAAGCCTTCCGCTTTCTTTCCGAGTTAACTCTTCGCCTGCGACGGTCTCCCTGTATGTTATGGTGACTTCGACTGAGAAGGGGTCTCCTACTGGTTTGTCTGCGAGGTTGGCTGTGGGGCATGTGAAGTGGATTATGTTGCCTGCGTCGACTGAGATGTTTACGCCGGGTCCTCCGCCCATCAATGTGGTGTCTGGGTTGTTTGTGAATACGCAGTCTTCTCGTGCTTCTACGTTGGTTATGTGTATTGTGCTGCCTAAGGCGTTGGTGAGTGTCGCATTCAACACCCTTGAGCTGCCTGATATGTATTGTACTGTGGGGTCGAAGCACTTTATTTCTTCGAAGTCGTTGCATCGGCTTACTGTCTTGCTCAGGTGGCTGAATATGCCCATCTTCCACAACGCCACTCCCACAACTAAGATGACGAGAACCGCCCAGCCGTAGGTGGTGAGGTACTCCATCGCACCCTGTCCCTTTCCAGAAGAAAATCTCATAAAAGAAGATAGGAAATAGTAGTATAAAACCATAAGAAAGAATAAGAGAGAAAAGAAAAAGAAAAAAAGATACAGTTTATTCAACCGTACCCGTCATTCTCCCAGAATCCGTGTGCGACAGGGTTGTTCCCGCAACAGACTCAGTGTAGGTGATCACTACGTTGATTGTGAACGTGTCACCTGCAGCCTTATCTGTTGTACTGCCAGCAGGGCATGTGAAGTAGACAGTGTCTCCACCAGCAACACTTAATGATATATCATTTCCTCCAGGTGTTAAAGAGGTTCTCATGAGGGTAGTATCAGTGGTATCAGCTGCACCTGCTAAGTATGTACAGTCTCCGGTTGAATCAACATCTGTTATGGTTAACGGTGTTCCAGCAGCATTCGTAAATGTCGCGTTTATCACACCAGTTGCTCCTGCACTGTAAAATATGCTTCTGTCGAATGGTTTCAGGTTTGTGAATCCTGTCGCTCTGTTTACTCCTCCTCCTGCTCCGCCGAATACTCCGAGCTGCCAGAGCACTACGCCGACGATCATGACGACGAGGATAGCCCAGCCGTAGGTCATCAGGTACTCCATGGCGCCCTGTCCCTTATTATTCAGTTTCATCTTTTCACCTCAAAACATTTAACATAAAATCTGTTTAATATTATCCGTATATGTCATTACGTGTTTCTCTTATAAATACTTTTCGGTTAGTTTCTTCAGCCAGAAGCCGGACACAGACAACACCAGCTGAAATTTATCCCCTGGAACCCATAAGAATAACATGCACGTCTTGAAGAGGGGGGTTGATAAGTACATAAGCAGCAACATACAACTGAATATAAGCATATTATTCCTATCCCTAATATTGTTCATCGTAGCCGCAGCGCTCTTCCTGTCGAATGATCTCCCCGGTTCGACTGTTGGAATAATAATGCTGCCGCTAACCTACGCCCTTGGGGTATATGCTTATCAGCGACATATTTTATGGGGTAGTGGAGCGGTTGGCGAAGGCGCCGTCGCCAGGGAACTTGAAAAACTCGGGGATTCCTATTATCTGATCAACGGGGTTGTGGTACCCCCCAATAGAGGTGACACAGACCATATAATAGTCGGCCCAAACGGTTTATTCGTCGTAGAGTCGAAAAACTATGGCGGAGAGGTGGAATGTGACAGCGACTCATGGATCAGGTACAAGACCAGTAGAAGGGGTAAGCGCTATAATATTTCAGTGGGCAGCCCAAGCAGGCAGGTTAAGAGGAATGCGAAGGTTCTCAAGGATTTTATCCTGAAACATGATGGGGAGATATTCCATAGGAGGACGCCGCATATATGGGTTCAGAGCATACTTGTTTTCACTAACAAGAATATCAGGTTATCCCTCAAAAACCCAACAGTTGAAGTGCTGAAGATAGGTGAGCTGGCAGATTACATCCAAAACAAAGCATCTGAACTAAGCCTGACCGATGGAGAAGCCGAGAAGATCGGCGAAGTAATCCTGAAGCACTCTAAATAGTCTCTAAGCTGGTGTCCCCATCATACCGGCAAAGAAGGAGCTGAGGATGAACCTCAACAAGAGAAAGACTCCTATAGAAAGCAGCAGGGTTATGGGGATGAGGGATATTCCTCGGGTCATCTTACCCGAACGCATGATACCTATCAAAAGGGAGCCGAAGAAGCAGCAGACACCCAAGACGATGAGGGCGTATAACACAAACTCTCCTTCGCTGATTGCTAGCGGTTGGATGCTTACCATCCCGCCCTGAGCCTGTTCAGAGAGCGCTTCAACGTCTATGTAGGAGAATGTTTTAGTGAATATGCTGATGAACTGAGATGATGCCGCGAATAACAGAGGAGCTCCGAGAATCAATGAGAATAGGATGAACATGACCTGTGCGGTGGTTTCGCTCTCCATTCTCTTGACGATGTTCTGCTCTGTTCTGATGTCTCTTGAGATCTCCTGCAATACGGTCGGCAATTCGCCGCCGGACCTCATGCCTTGGATCATCAGCTTCACCGTTCGTTGAAGCTTGTCTGAGTTGACCCTATTGCTCATGTTTATCAGGGCTGTTTCCAGCGGCGTTCCAGTCAAGGTGTCCCTTGCGACCTTCTGCATCTCATCAGCAAGTGCGCCGAATTCAGGCCGTGCTGCGACCCATAGTGCATTGTATGGGGTCATACCGGCGCTCATATTCTGTGCTATCATGGAGAGAAGGTCAGGCAAAACCTTTTCGATGTTTGAAGTGCGTTTGTCGACTAGGAGATTCAGCATCATGTAGAGGATAATCCATACGAGGATGAACGACGTTAAAGCGGCCCCACCTGATAGCATAATGTCGTCCTCTGTGAAGATGAACGTAATCAATCCTACAGCAATAGGGAAAAGTATGCTGTACATGACAGTTATACCCAGGGTCTCTTCAGGGTTTCTTGTAAGGCCGGAGTAGAGGAACATCTCTTCGAGTTTCCCTCTCGTATGGAAGGGGAACAGGGAACCCAATCTGTGGTGCACTGATCTTACGAACTTGATAAAGAATTCCACAAATGGTCCGATAAGACCCTTAAAGGTTTCGTGTATCAAGTGAAATACTGAAACAAATAAATTGCCTAAACTGACGAGTGTGTAGGAGAAAACCTTCATTATTGTCCCCATCACAGCATAGAAGATGTCTGCCGGGATCTTCATTGGATCCTTCTTTTCCTTCCTGGGGGTATTCAGGGTTCTCAGGCCTTTCTCCATTTTAACATCATCCGACATTAGGTCTTTTACTTCTTATAAGTGAAATGAACATTATCTGGAATGCTACAACACCAAATAGCACGCCCCAGAATATGTCCATGTTTATCATTCTACTACCAACGAAGCTTGATAGAACAACGAGGAGGGTTACGCCCATCGATGGCGCGACTATTACCATCATCATGTAGATCAGACCCCATAGGGTCAGTTCCTGTCCATAGACCTTTATCTTGTTCTCTTTCTCCTGTCTTATATCATTTGAGAGCGCTATTAGTGCTATTTTTATGTCTGAACCGGTTTGCATAGCGTTCGCTATCTGCCATAATGCCCTTCTCATGTATTCTGAGGGGGACAGCATGCCGTAGTTATTCAATACATCCCTCATCGAGCTTCCAGATTCAACCTGCTGGACTATCTCGTTCATGAGCTTTGAGCATTCGCCGTAGCCTCCTGCGGCGATGTTAGCGATTGTATTAAATAATGGAACGCCGGCGGTCATCTGGATCTGCATGTCTTTTAGCATATACTCCAAGTCCTTGTCTATCAGCCGGCTCTCCCTGAGAACCGTCATCTTGGGCATGTAGATGAAATAGAAAAAGGCGAACAATGCCACGAAAATGGGCAGCCCTGCCGCCATGTAAGGATTCAACTCAGTATGGGTTAGAAGGAAGGGAGTCGTTGTGAGAAACAAGGTACCTAAGAACGCGGTTATTGTTACGAAAAGAACGATTGCGAGGTATTGGACAGCACCCATCGTGTACCCTGACCTCTTCAGATTCCACTCTAGATCTGGAAAAATCAATAAGAGTTTCTTTGCCGGCGAGCTTAAGACCTTCGAGGAATCCTGCAATTTTTCCGAATCAAATGGTGATGTCATCTTTATCTATTGGTATGGGCTAAATATTAATGTCTTTGTCTCCTTCTACGAGGTCGAGGACCGTGTCTTTGTCTATGTAATACTCCGTCACTATCTTGCCGACGTCGTTTACGTTCTTTATGTCGTGCTCCAACAGCCACTTGAGTATCCTCTCCTTGCCTGCTAAATCCTCTCTTATCTCGTTGTCGTCCATCCCTGAGAAGAGCTCAAGCTCGTCCTTAACCCTTACGCTCTCAGATATCTTCTCTGTCTTGTTCGTCTTAGACGTCCACTGGTAGAGGATGTTTACTTTGGGGGTGCTGCCCTCTCCCCTAGTCAGCTCTGCTATCTCAAGGGTGTGTCTTTTCCCTGTTTTCCTGTTCATGTGTTGCACCACAATCAATGGAAGCGAGCCCATCACGAGTCCGGGGATGTCCATGGGCGGCCCCATGATCCGGTCGACGACCTCTTGTGCGCGGTTCGCGTGGAATGTTCCATAGACCGAGTGCCCAGTATGCATGGCCTCGAATAGGACCTCAGTCTCCCGTTTCCTTCTGACTTCTCCAACAACGATCCTGTCAGGCCTCATCCTGAGTGAGTTCTCAACCAGTTGTAGCATGGATACTTCGCCTTCTCCTCTGGGATTAGGGGGCCTGGTTGTCAGCGGAACCCAGTGCAGGAACTTGGGCAGGTTCAGTTCTCGTGTATCCTCAAGCGAGATGATCCTCTGGTTTGCCGGCATGAAGGGCATAAGGGCATTCAACATGGACGTTTTGCCGGATGCCGTGCCCCCGCTTATCAGCATGCTGAGCTCATATTCGATAGAGAGCCAGAGAAAGGCGGCTGCCTCCGTTGATGTCGTGTTTATTGCGGGATCGATCAGGTGTATCATCGTCCAAGGTGTTCTAGAGAACCTTCTGATCGTTATGGTGTTTCCTGAGGTGGATATTGGAAATAACGTGGCATTGACTCGGTCACCTGTTGATAGATGGGCATCTAGGAGAGGCTCCAGGTGAGTTATCTCTCTGCCGACCTCCCTTGCTATCCTTGAAGAATAGTTCATGATCATGTCTTCTGTATCTACCTGGATGTTTGTCTTCAACCAGTTGTGTTTTTTGTGGTACGCCCACACCACGTCTTTACTGCTGTTGATCACGATCTCTTCAAGGTAGCCGTCAGCCAGCAGGTATTCTATGTCGCCGATTCCTATCATATCATTCACTATCATCCTGCTGAGCATCGCGATGTCTTCTCCAGATGCTTTTTTCAGTACATTGGCTAGTTTTTCCTTGGAGCGTGCGAGGAACCGAGTCTTCAGTTCTAGGAATCTGTCAGGGCTTAGGATGCTCTGTGTTTCGAACTGTATCTCTCCTACAAGACTCCTTTTTGTTTCATCGAGGAGGGCGGTAGTAACGAAATCGATATCTGGGAGCAATATGTGGTAGTGTGGCACGTAGTCGCCAACGTCGAGAACCTTCACTTCAACGGTCAGTCCGTCGAGGGATATGTTGTAAGAATCCAGCTCAGTAGCGCGTTCATCTGTGTCATCTCCCTTGGGTTTGCGTATGTCTGCCGTCTCTGCCTTATTCTCCCCCTCTTTTCCAGCGCCCTCTACTTTTTTCCTGAAGTTGAAATCCATCCTGGTATTTTGTTATAGAATTACTAATTTAGTAAATAAATATGTCTTATGCTATAATACAGCCTTGATTTGGTGCAAAGATGAGGAGATTGTCCCTGTTAGTCATGGTATTGGTCTGTGTGGGTTTTTCGTCCGCCACATACATCTCCATGACACCGAGCATCGATGTTGGGGGAGTGATTGATGGCGATGAAGCGGTCGCTGAACTCACTCTCATCAATAACGGAGATGAACCAGCATATGACGTGTTCGCTTCCCTTGTGCTTGGTGAGGGTTTGAGTTCAGATGACCTCGCTGTTGGGATATTGTATCCCGGTGAGCCATACAGTGGAGCGTTCGTAATAAACATCGACGAAAACATCACCCCAGGATCATATTCTATCCCCGTGATAGTGGACTACCGGGACGCTAACGGCCATCCCTTCTCAGCCATCTCGTCTTTCTCCCTGAATCTTAAGAAAGCCGTGCTCTCCAAGGTCACCCTCAAGGTCGATGAGTTAACCCTTGCAGGCGCGGGGGAGAAGAAGCTGATGCTGACGGTGAGGAACCTCGACGATCTGCCTCATAGTATTAATGTAAAACTTTTCCTTCCGCGGGAGCTGTCTTCTGATGTGGATGAAAGGACACTATTTGTTGTTAAGAAATCCTCCAGCGAGCTTTCTTTTAAATTATCTTCTTTTGACGCTCTACCAGGCAGCAGTTACATCGTATGTGTGGTAGCATCCTATGAGGGGGATGGCCTCCATTATTCCTCCTACTCCAACGGAGTCGTTCATGTCGTGGAAGAGAAGCCTCTGCCGTCTTGGATTCCGGCAGCGGTGATAGGCTTTCTCGTTTTATTGATACTATTATTTGTCATCTATCAGTTCAGAAAATGAGTTCCAATAAGCCTGACTTGAAGTCTGTCGCGGATTGTGTCTCGTTGTTGATGGTGTTCGCATTTCTCTTGTTGTTTTTCACGCCCGAACTGATGCTGTCATCTACAACAACCACTGGCGGAGACATGGGCTCCCACTTCGCTCCAGCCCATTACTTGAAGAACTACCTGCTTCCTCATGGGAAACTTATTGGATGGTATCCTCACTGGATGGCTGGCACGCCCATGTTCCAGTTCTATTTCGTCCCACCCTATCTTCTAATGTCTGTTCTCTCTTCCATTATGTCTCTTGAGGTCGCCTTCAAGCTAGTCACAGTTCTAGGAATATTTTTGCTGCCCTTTGCTTCGTATTTCTGCATGCGGGCCATGGGGTTCAGGTTCCCCGCGCCGGCGATAGCAGCAGGCTTCGCAACCCTCCTACTATTCAACGAGACCTATTCGCAGTGGGGTGGCAACATACCAAGTACTTTGGCAGGCGAATTCTCTTACATATTGAGTTTTTCTCTGACTATTCTTCTTATAGGCACCTTGTATATGGGGATCGAGAGGAACAGGTATGTTGTCCCAAATGCTGTCTTATTAGCCTTAGTTGTCCTCACCCACATCTATACTGGCATCTTTATCACTGCCGCAGCGTTATTCTTTCTTCTCGTGGGCGGGAGATCGAGGAACCTTGCCTACCTATTTAAGGTCTTCTTCTTGGCTGGATTGATCTCAGGCTTCTGGACTATTCCTCTCTTAGCTAAGATAGGTTTCTCCGCCGCACCTAAGGACGTGTTCTACGGCTTCCCCAGCCTCGACAGGTTCATTAACCCGAAGTTCACGCTCTTCTATTTCTTGGCTGCGGCGAGCGTAGGTGTTGGCATAAAGAACAAAGACAGACGGATAATGTACCTCCTATGGGCTATTTTCTCTCTGACAGTCCTCATACTCTTCATAAAATACGTCAACCTTCTTTACATACGTTTCACGCCGCTGATCTACTTCATCCCGCTCCTGATGGCCGCCGAAACCCTTGGACAGGTTTCAAGGAACCTTAAGGCTCGGTGGTTGCTTCCATTAATTGTTGTCTTGTTCACGTTGATATGGGTTAACTATGGTGTTTCCGGTGTTATCTCCGAAGTCGGCACCTCTATGGGGTTCAAGGATGCCGGCTTGTGGTTCACGAAAGCGGATTCGCGCGTCACAGAATTGACTGGTGTTGGTTTCAGCAACTTTGTGAGCACTGGGGTGACCTACATCCCCAGCTGGATCAAGTGGAACTATGAAGGCCTTGAGGCGAAGGAAGGCTATGAGACATTCATGGAATTGAACGACTATCTTAGACAGGGCAATCTCTCTGGTAGGGTTGATTTCGAGTACTCTGACACCTATAATAGATTTGGCACTCCAAGGCTTTTCGAGGTCTCACCTGTTTTCTCTGATAGGAGCGTTATGGAGTCTCTTCTCTTGGAGTCCTCTCTGACTTTTCCGTTCTTCTACTACATGCAGAGGGAGATGTCTCAGACTGCGTGGTGGCCTGGCTTCCCAATAGAGATGCCCTCCTTTGATCCGGATTCTGGATTGGAGAGTTTACGGATCTATAATGTGCAGTATTTCGTCGCGGTCTCCGAGAAGACCAAGGAGGTCCTCGACGAGAAAGAAGGGTTCCGTCTACTCAAGGAGATGGGGGAATTCAGGATCTATGCAGTAAACGAGGACTCACAGTATGTGGAAGTGCCTGAAAGAGAGCCTGTTCTAGTTGTCACCGATGACTGGAAGACCTTCTGCTATGACTGGTTCTCTTCAGGGCATAGGGATGTCCCGCTCGTGTTCACCCCCTATCCCTCAGAATACGACCTCAGTAATTTCAGGATCATAGTCTTGGATAAGCCCGTGATCTTGGAGGATGGTGGAAGGCAGATTTTCTATCCTGAGGAGATGGAAGCTGCATTGAATTCTTCTCCCAGCATTGAAGTCGGCTGCTCTGTGGAGGAGAAACTGACTGAGGAGGAAATTAGGATTAAGACGGACTGCATCGGCAGGCCTTTGTTGGTCAAGGTCTCGTATTTCCCGAACTGGAGGGTTGAGGGAGCCGAGAAGGTATACATGGCGTCTCCCTCAATTATGCTGATCATTCCGGAAAGAGAGGAGGTGAGGCTCTACTACGGCGAGACATTGGCAGATCAAGTAGGCAACATATCCTCCATCCTCGGAATCGTTATAGTTTTCTACTGGCTTCTTACAAGAAACAGGCGTTTCAGAGAAGGCATCCATTTGAGGCTTCTGGGGTTTATGGGCTATGAGCGAGTGAATGGATTCATAGAGGAATCGAAATCGAGGTTCAGGGACTGGATTGAAGTGGTCATTCTAAGGGCTGAAAAGAACTGGAAGATTCTTCTTCTTGCTGTCGTATTATTGATCATCCTCTCCGGGGCTTTTGTCTACCTCAACGAGAGAAGAGCCTGTGACGTCTTCTGTAGGTCGAGGGGATTCTCTCATGGAGAGAAGTATCTGAGGAGTGAAGTAATTGACCACTTTGACTTGGGCTTCGCTCACGTAGGAGACAACAAAAAACATGACCTCATATGCACTGCAGCCTGCGATGAATCAAGGGATGACATGGTCTATGTCTCAGGCGGCTTCGTGGAATTCGACATGTCCATAGTCCAAGGCGAAGACAATACCCTGATACTTACTATGTGGGATAATGCTAACTGCCGCTCTGGTGACCTATACATAAACGAACGCTTCGCAACAAGGGTTGTAGGTAATGGTAAATTCAACTGGAAGGACTTTGAGTTCAAGATAGATAAAAAGTATGCGGACTCATCCAAGATAAGGGTGAGGTTGGAGCACGTGGACAGGGAATGCTATGGCTGGGATGTCTCCGACGCCTACATACGGGTGCCTGACTGCATCTGTTATTAGCGTGTTCTACAATATACTACCAAGATGATATCCATTGTAATGCCGGTGCACAATGAAGAGAAGATTCTGAGAGAAAACCTTGAAAAGTTGGAGGCTTATCTACAGTCTCTTGGAATGGATTTCGAGATAGTTCTAGTAGAGAACGGGAGTAAGGATAATACTCTCAAGATCGCAGAAGAGATCTCGCATTCTGATACTAGGGTCAGGGTTCTCTCCATCCCTGAAAAAGACCTTGGAAAGGCGTTGAAGAAGGGCATACTTGAGGCCTCCGGCGAATACCTCATATGGTATCCCATCGATCTGTCTGTAGGCTTTGAGTACATAGAAAGATCTCTCGAAGAGGTAAAAAAGTACGACATCATCGTGGGCTCGAAGGAGCATCCTGACTCAAAGGTTATGCGTTCATTAACCAGAAGGATTCTGTCCCTCTTCTATAACTCCCTAGCGAATCTGCTCTTCAATCTTGGGATCTCTGATACGCAGTGTGTGAAGACCTTCAGGGCAGAGAAAACAAAGCCACTTGTAGAGAAGACAGAAAGCAGCGGCATCATGTGGGAGGTGGAATTACTCTACCTGGTGAAGAAGTCCGGCCTTAGGATGGAGGAGGTTCCAGTCAGTGTCCGCGACACAAGGAAGGCATCCAAGATAAAGCCAATGGACATGTTTAAGGCTTTTATGGGATTACTCAGGCTGAGGCTTGGTGTGTAGTGATTAATGCTGCAGTAGACATATTTCTCTTCTGCGGATGCGGTTGTTGTTTGTCTGATCAGTCCAATGTGCATGTTCTTTATTTTATTCATCTCCTTGTAATAATTATTATTTCCGCCGTAGGTGGTTTAAATCCTTGACAAGAGATATGATTCAGGCAGTGTAGAGGGGAAGTGGCAGCGTGTCTGGGAGGAGAAAAGGCTGTACAGTTTTGACCCTGATTCCAGTAAACCAGTATACTCACTTGACACTCCGCCGCCGTTCACCTCCGGGACACTGCACATGGGGCACATCTTCAACCACGTATGGATCGATCTCGTTGCTCGCTACAAGAGGATGAGGGGTTTCTCCGTATACCTACCCCAAGGCTTCGACTGCCATGGGCTGCCCACTGAGCTGAGGGTGGAGAAGGAACTTGGAGTGAAAAAGGAGAACCGAGAAGAATTCATCCAAAAATGCAGGGACTGGACCTCAGATGCCATAGAGCGCATGCGCGGCCAATTTGACAGAATGGGTTACTCAGCCGACTGGGATCACACCTACAAGACCATGGATGACAGCTACAAGGCCTTGGTGCAGAAGACACTGCTCACGTTCTATGAAAAAGGCCTGCTCTACAGGGAGAAGCACCCAATACTGTGGTGCCCGAAGTGCGAGACGGCGCTGGCGAAGGCTGAGATAGGGCACATTGAGCGGGAAGGAAGGCTCTACCACATCGACCTCGATGTTGGAGGACACCGGCTGACCATTGCCACCACACGCCCGGAGATGATGCCGGCATGCGTTGCAGTCTTCGTCCACCCTGGCGATGACAGATACGAGAAATTCATAGGCAAGAAAGCCAGGCTGCCGATCTACAACAGGGAGGTTCCTATACTAGCTGATGAAGCCGTGGACCCTGAATTCGGTACCGGGGTAGTGTATCTCTGCACCTTCGGCGATGACCAGGACATTGCGTGGCAGAAGAAATACAGGCTTCCGGTTATAGAGGCAGTGGACAAGAAGGGCAGGATGACCTCCGTTGCAGGAAAATACCAGGGTCTTGGCGTTGAAGAAGCCCGGAAGAAGATCTCTGAGGACCTTGTGGAGTCCGGTCACATAAGGAAGATAGATGAGATAAGGCATCAGGTCGTCTCGCATACGGAGAGGGGTTCCTGTAAGGCTCCAATCGAATTGATCCCCTTAGAGCAGTGGTTCATCAACGTCAAAGACTTCATCCAGGATATAATAGAGACCTCAGAGAAGATGGGTTGGTATCCGGAGTACATGCTTCAGAGGATGGTTGACTGGTGTGAGGCCATGGACTGGGACTGGATCATCTCCCGTCAGAGGGTGTTCGGCACCCCGATCCCATTCTGGGTATGTTCCTGTGGAGGGATCATTCCCGCGAAGGAGGGGGAATTGCCCATAGATCCCAGAGGAAAAACGAGGAAATGCCCTAAGTGTGGGAATAAGGCTGTAGGGGAACGGGATGTATGTGACTGCTGGGTTGATTCCTCCATAACCCCCTTGGTGATATCCAAGTGGGGCGTGGATGAGAAATTCTTCAGCCTAACCTATCCCTCTTCGCTGAGGCCTCAAGGATATGAGATCATTAGGACCTGGGCCTTCTACACCATCTACAGGTGCCTGATCTTGACTGAAAAGGGATGCTTTCACGATCTTTTAATCAATGGGATGGTCGCCGGACCAGACGGCAGGAAGATGTCCAAGTCTCTGGGAAACGTGATCGAGCCGGATGAGCCTCTTGAGAAGTACTCCGCCGACACCATACGCCAGTGGGCGTCCCTCGGCGCCTTGGGGGCGGATTACCCCTTCAGCTGGGAGGAGTGCGAGCACTCCCAGAAATTCCTCACAAAGCTGTGGAATATCTCAAGGTTTATTGAATCACACCTCAAGGATTTTAGGGTAGAAAAGCCCGGGAAACTGGATGAACCTGATAGGTGGATTCTTTCTAGATTGCAGCGGTTGGTTGAGGATTCGACGAAGGATTTCGATCGCTATGTATTCAACATCCCCTTGGACCAGATCAGGGGCTTTGTATGGCATGATCTCGCCGACAACTACCTTGAGATGGTGAAGCACCGCCTCTATAAGCCCGAGATCTATGGCGCAGAGTCCAGGAAAGCAGCACAGTACACCCTGCATCAGACATTGAAGACCGTTTTATCCCTACTAGCCCCTTTCACGCCCCACATATGCGACGAAATATGGTCTCACCTGATTGGGGAGGGGTATGCTTCAACCTCAGAGTGGCCTAAGGCGGAGAAGTCCTTGGTCGACGAAGAAGCCGAAAATACTGGTTCACTCCTCGTTGAAGTCGTGGGCTGGATCAGAAAGTATAAATCGGATATGGGGTTGCCTCTCGGGGCAGAGCTGGAGCGTGTGGAGCTTTCAGTGTCTCCGGAGCTAAGGGATAGGATGGAGAAATTGCGCGTGGACATTATGGGTACTGGCAAGATCAAGAGCCTTGATGTCTCTGTTTCTGAAGTGGACTGGATCAGGGTAGTAGTTCACGAATAAAATGGCTGCTAAGAGGTTCAGCAACCAGAGCGGTGAACAGATAATAAAGCACATCAGCAACTTTCTTCAAGAGGACTGCTCCTATGACCTCTTCATCGATCCACTAGGAATACGTTTTCTCATAACCGAGTCCACGAGGAAGAGAAAGAAGCCTTCTGTGAAGAGAATGCTGTTGAGGAAGGAGCATCAGAACATGAGTAAGGGGCTGAGAAAGCTCTCCGGCACAAGGAAGAGAACCAAGCCGAAGATTCGCTCAATCAAGAAGGGGAGGACCGTTTCCCTTAAGGGTAGAACCTACTGAAGGCTATTCGATGATCATTCTAGTATCCGCTATTGCTATCGAACCAGCCCCCTCCCTCCTGAGTTCGGGCAGCATGTACTTCAGGTTTTTTTCGTCTATGACTATGAAGATGTCGTGTCCTCCATCCCGTAATTCGCTTATCGTCGGGTTCTTAACGTACTTACTGATAACGTCGAGGACTCCCTCAAGGTCCCCATCTTCGAGGACGTTCATGTAGACGTTGACCTTGCCTTCGCCCTTGAGCGCGCCCTCGAATAACTGCACTATCTCCTCGATCTTCTTTTTCTTTCCCTTGTCTTTCAGGCTTGCTGTGTTTGCGATAAGCCTTGAAGTGGACTCCATTATTGTGTCAATGATCCTGCACCGGTTTTCTCTCAGCGTCCTCCCAGTCTCCGTTGTGTCAATGATAAGGTCAGCCTCCGGCGTGGGTGGGATGATCCAAGCCTCAGTCTTCCCTGCGGGCTTCCTGACTATTGCATCCACTCCATGCTTCTTCAAGTAGTCTGCTGCCATGTAGGGATACTCTGTTGCAACAACAACCTTCCCACCTTCTTTTTTCACCTTATCGGCGTATTCCTTGAAGTCTTCTATGCTCTTAACATCTGGCAGGATCTCTTCCGAGATCGCAACGCAGAGACTGGTCTTCCCGAATCTCAGATCCATGAGCTCCGTGACCTTGTCCGCGTTCTCCGAGTATGCGAGCTGGAATTCCATGATTATGTCTGCTCCAGTGATCGCCATATCTCCTTTACCGAGAGAGAGCGCGAAGGGGAAATCCTGCGGCCTGATCCTCTTCAAGACTATGTCGGAGTCGTCTATCTCTGGACTATAGCCCCTCTCCTTCAGGGTTACCTTGAATCCAGCCCTTTCGAAGATTCCAAGAGCCTTATCCTCCAAGTGCCCGTCTGGGATGTAAAACTTTATCATCTCAATACCCCTTTTTAACTTCACTCATTTAAATTTATATCATATATAGGTGTTAAAATGGTAAAAATCGGCATAAATGGTTTCGGAAGGATCGGGAGATGCTTTTTCAGGGCAGCCTTCGGGAGGAAAGACGTAGACATTGTCGCAGTAAACGACTTAACTGACGCGAAAACCCTCGCCCACTTGCTGAAATACGACTCAGTCCACGGCAAATTCAAAGGCGACGTAAAAGCAAAAAGCGATTCAATAGTAATCAATGAAAAGGAGATAAAGGTACTCTCTGAGAGGGACCCAGAGAAGCTCCCCTGGGCGAACCTTGGAGTAGACGTCGTCATAGAGTCCACTGGCAGATTCACCGACAGAGACAACGCAGCAAAGCACCTTAAGGCAGGAGCGAAAAAAGTAATAATCTCGGCCCCGGCTAAGAACCCCGACCTAACGATGGTAATGGGAGTGAATGAGAAAGAATATGATCCAAAAAAACACAACATAATATCGAATGCTTCTTGCACTACGAACTGTCTCGCACCAGTAGCGAAGGTTATCCTGGACAACTTCGGCATAAAGAAGGGTTTCATGACTACGGTGCATGCGTATACTCAGGACCAAGTCCTCTTGGACTTCCCGCATAAAGACCTGCGCCGTGCGAGGGCAGCATGCCTCTCAATGGTGCCGACGACTACTGGCGCAGCAGCAGCGGTCTCATTGGTTTTGCCTCAGCTGAAAGGCAAACTCGACGGCGTCGCTATCCGCGTTCCAACGCCTAACGTATCCCTCGTCGACTTAGTTGTCGAGACAGAAAAAGATGTAACGAAGGAAGCTGTCAACAACGCCATAAAGAAGGCAGCAGACGGGGAGCTGAAAGGCATCCTAGGTTACTCTGACGAACCCCTCGTATCAATAGACTTCAACGGTGATCCAAGGTCAAGCATCTTTGACACCCAGTCTACGATGGTGTTAGACAAAAACCTTCTTAAGGTATTCTCCTGGTACGACAACGAATGGGGTTACTCCAATAGGATGGTGGACTTAGCAGCCTATGTCTCAAAGAAGGCCTGAGTCCCTTACTACCTTATTGTGGTCGAACGCCAGCTCAGGCAGCTCAGAGAGAGGGAAAGACCCGACATCAACGGCATCAGACTCAGCCCTCAAACTCCCACCCTCCTTCTTACACAAGAACACAACAGAGATGGTATGCCCTCTCGGATCCCTTTTTGGGTCAGAATACACCCCAATAAGCCGCTCCACTCTCACCTCTAATCCTGTCTCCTCCAGCACCTCCCTCCTAACAGCATATTCAACCGTCTCACCATATCCAACGAAGCCGCCTGGAAGCGCCCACCAGCCCTTAAAGGGGGGATTCTTCCTCTTCACCAGAATAATACCTCCACCGTCAACTACAACCGCATCAACTGCAAGACTCGGACCACGGTGCTCCATTTTATAAACTTATAATTTCAAAGTCTAAATAACGCTCCCATGGGCCCATAGTCTAGTTGGTTATGACGTCGCCTTTACGAGGCGAAGATTGCCGGTTCGAATCCGGCTGGGCCCATAGCCTTCAGCCTTTCTTTTCAGGGAAAAGAAACGCTGGCGAAAGAAAAAGGAATTTGCCTGCGGCAAATTCGCCGATTCTTTTGGTGCAGCTTTTCTTCTTAAGAAAAGGTGCTTCGCAGTCCGGCTGGGCCCAAACCTATACTGTAGGTTTACGCCAGGGATCTATCTTCGCTCACGCTCGATAGGTCTGACGACTTTCTTTTTCGTGCACGTTTTTCTTCACGGCTAAAAGCCGTTAAATAATCTCATCAGGCCTAAACTCCTCTTTTAGTAAAATTGACTAAAATAAAAGGGATCTGCCGAAGGCGGATTCAAAGGAGGGTTGGGTTGATAAGGGAGGGAACGTAGTTCCCACACTTATTGGGTGATTTATTTTTATTTAATCCATTATTTTATCCTAATTTGTGGTGTAAAATGACTGAAGGTAGTGAGAAACTTGGGGAGGAAAAGAAGGAGGTAGCAGCGGATAAGCAGACGTCTGTTATCTCGTCGAAACCTTTGAATGATATTGTCTTGGTTGGTTTTGCGTGTTTTGTTTTCGGGTTCCTTGTTGGCGGCATGCTTACTTCGAACTTTTTCGGCGGCGGCTCTGGTGTTACGACAACGCTGCCGGGTGTGACTACTACTATTCCATCATATTCCAAGTTGAATGTCGTGGTCTTGAACGATAAACGTTGTTCTCAGTGTGTTTCTGGGATGCAGTCTCTTTTAGCTCAACTTGAGACGCTTTTCCCTGACATGGAGGTGAAGAGCCTGGATTATGGTTCCTCTGAGGGTAAGCAGTTATATAATTCACTCAGCCTGAAGTATCTTCCAGTGATATTGTTTGATGAGCGTGTGGAGGAAGCCGACAACTATGATACTGTTAGCGGTTATCTTGAGCAGAAGGGCAGTTACCTCTCCCTTAGGATTGGGGCTGACTTCGACCCTAATGCGGAGATCTGCGATAATGGAGTGGATGATAACGGCGACGGCAAGGTGGACTGCGATGATCCAACCTGTGGCAGTGAGTGGGTCTGCATGGAGAAGCTGGAGAAGCCCGTCGTTGAACTATTCGTAATGTCGCATTGTCCCTATGGTACGCAGATGGAGAAGGGTATTCTTCCTGTAGTTGAATTACTGAAGGACAAGATAGATTTCACGGTAAAGTTCTGCAGTTATGCGATGCACGGTAAAACTGAGCTGGATGAGCAGCTCACTCAGTATTGCATACAGAAGGACTTCAATGACAAATATCTCTCTTATCTGAGGTGTTTCCTTGAGGCTGGAAAGTCTGCTGAATGCGTCGAATCAACTGGGGTAGATAAGGCAGCGCTTGCTTCATGCATCTCTGCCGCTGATACAGCATATAAGGTCACGGAGAAATACAACGACAAGAATACTTGGCTGAGCGGTTATTACCCGCTTTTCCCAGTCTACGACGACGACAACGAAAGGTATGGGATAACCGGTTCTCCGGGTCTGGTGATAAATGGAGTCGTCGCTAGGGCGAACAGGGATCCTGCAAGTCTCTTGGAGGCAATATGCCTAGGCTTTGAGAATCCGCCAGAAGAATGCAGTCAGACCTTGTCTTCCACCACGCCAAGCGCGGGCTTCGGCTGGGAAGGCAGCGGCTCAAACACAGACGCAAGCTGCGAATAAACATCAGATGGGAACAGGGGGGTAGTAAATCATCCAGCTTGTCTACCTGAGTAAAGAATCTTTTGGGTTAATCCTATAAGCCATCTTGGCATATCCATTCGCCTCATAGCCTCGAGCATTATGTCTATGTCTTCATTTTCTAGTGCTTTCAAGAATATCACGGACGTAAAGTAGATAACTCCTGTAATACAAAAAAGGCCGCCGATGATGCATAATTTCAGGAATTTTCTGAGGATATCCATCATGACATCGCCGGAGGCGAACACTGGTATGAACTCAAGGAGGCCCCCGATGAATGGTTTGATGATAATAAGGGATATGAGTGTTATTAACCCGGCAATCAGTTGTCTGCTAATGTTTTTAGGGATTTTAATATAAGTTGTTCTTCTAATAGAGAAAAACAATAGAGCCATCAAGGTGAATGATGTGAGGGATGTAAAGGCTGCTCCTTCCATTCCGTAGAGGGGGATAAAAACAAGGTTCAAAGAGATATTGACTAATGCCCCGAACCCAACCACCTTAAGTGAAAAATCGAGTTTTTTCATTGCTGAGAGAGCATATTGGATGGGGTTAGAGAAGGAATATATGAACAAACCGATGGTGTATAGTATCAAGGCAAGATATCCCTCTCTGTAGGTGATGCCGTATATTATCGTCAGCACTTCCCTGGAGAAGACAAGAATCATCAAAAGCACGGGTGTTGTTGATAGGAGCATCCACCGTATGAAGACCGTCGATGCCTTCTCTATCTCTGCTGTGTTTTTTCCCCCCCAGAATTCCGTGATCATGGGATAGAATATCCCTCCAATAGACGCTGTGAATATGGTTATCAAGCTGCTGAATCCAATGACTACGGAATATATGCCTATTACATGGGTGTTTATCTCTGCCGGGAGGTAGTATCCCAGCATTATCCTGTCGAATTGTGAATTTATCACGGCCATCGATGCAAGGGTTACAAGTGTCAGACCGAAGGGGATCATCTCCTTTAGAATTCCGTAGCCGTCAACTTGCTCATATGACTTAGGCAATCTCT
Organism: Candidatus Altarchaeota archaeon; assembly: GCA_016931955.1. GTDB lineage: Archaea > Altiarchaeota > Altiarchaeia > IMC4 > QMZM01 > JAUWTD01. Next base: position 27,463 of record JAFGDV010000041.1, read on the forward strand.
TGTATTCTCTGATCACCCAATACCAGCTCACGATTGCTGCGAGAGCGAATGAAGCAATAAAGCCCAATGCTATGCTATTGGCCGTTGCACTGATGGCTAATATCAGGAGTATTGTTAGAACGAGTTTTGCAACTCCCTGGAGACTGCTGACCTGTGATGAGAGTTTTATGAGTTTTCTGCCGTTTAGGAAGTTTAATGAGACCTTGTAGAAGTTGTAGACTATGATGTAAACAGCCATGATGTAAAAGACTGATGAAAGTCCAGGTGTTTGGAAGAACTCTGCTAGTTCTCCCGCAGACAAGAAGACGGCTGATGCACAGACAAGGGAGAAGATACCTCCAGCGATCACTGCTATGTGGACTACTTTTCTCACGTGGTTGAACTGTTTTTTTCCAGCATAGAATGGAACATATCTGCCCACGCCACCAGCCCCAAGCCCCAAACTGGAGAAAAGAACCACTATGTCTATGATGCTGAGGGCGAGGAAGAAAATGCCTATCTCCACAGTGGAGACGAGCCGCGCAAGTGCTACGTAATAGAACCAGCCGGCGAACTTGACAACTAATTCCGCTATGAGCCCCCAAGCGGTTCCCTTAGCAAGGGTTTTTGCCGTTGTAGACATATAATCTAATAAGGTGTGTTTGGTAATAAACTCTTCAGCTATTTAACAAGAAATTCGAAATAGGTGATATCATGGTCAAGATAAGGGCAATACCTCGGCGGGAGTTTGATAGGGTTGAGAAATCCCACCTGAATGAATCGCAAAAACTCAGGCTAATAGCTGACATGTGCAGGTATAATGCATTGAATGCGGTTAAAAAGGCCGGATCAGGTCATCTTGGGACAAGCTTCAGTGTTATGGACATCCTTGTATACCTCTATTTTTCGAAGATGAACATCCGCAGATTAGGCTTAGAGCATCCTGACAGAGACATATATCTGCCATCCAAGGGACATGATGTTCCAGCACAATACGCGGTTCTCTCAGCATTGGGTTTCATACCACCTGAAAAGCTTTTTAAGCTGCGCAAGCTTGGCGGATTAGATGGGCATCCTGACGTCAGGGTGCAAGGTATAGAGATGAATTCCGGATCACTTGGCATGGGCGTTTCGAAGGCGAAGGGCTTCGCGTGGGCTAAGTCCAGAGGCGGCAGAGGCGGCAGAGTGTATGTCTTAACCGGAGACGGAGAACTGCAGGAAGGCCAGATCTACGAGGCCCTGCAGACCGCAGTCCACCAGAGACTTAACAATATACAGGTCATCATTGACCACAACATGGTTCAGTCAGACAAGCCAGTGGATAAGATAATAGACCTTGGAGACCTGAAAAAGAAACTCGAATCCTTCGGGTTTTACGTTGATGAATGCGATGGACATGACTTTGTAAAAATAAAAGCCGCTTTGGAGCGATGTGATGCGGTTTCGGATAAACCCAAGATCCTGATAGCAAACACTGTAAAAGGGAAGGGCGTTTCCTTCATGGAGCACCCACAGGCTTTGAAGGAAGGCTGTGGGACTTATAGATGGCATGCTGGGGCTCCAGACGATGAATCTTTCGTGAAGGCATCGGAAGAAATACAGTCGAGGCTTAATAGCATGTTTGCATCCGCGAAACTTTCACCTCTGAGAATAGAGCTTGTTGAGGACTTCCTGAAAAAACCTTCCGGTGTCACCTCTGAGAGGATTGTTGAGGCTTACGGTAAGGCTCTTCTGGATGCAGGCAAACGCAGGAAAGACCTTGTTGTCTTGGACGCGGATCTTGCATGTGACTGCCAGATCAGGCAGTTTGAGTTAGAGTTTCCCGACCGTTTCATAGAAAACGGCATTGCTGAGCAGGACGTGGTCTCCATGGCTGGGGGTCTTGCCCTCAGCGGCTTTCTGCCTGTAGTGAACAGCTTTTCGACTTTCCTGGCTGCCAGAGCCAACGAACAAATCTACGCCAACGCGACCGAGAAGACCAAGATAATATATGTCTGCCATCTTGCAGGCCTCATACCTGCGGGTCCGGGCAGATCCCATCAGGGTGTGCGGGATATCTCCCTCTTCCAGGCGCTGCCGAATATGCTGATTTTTGAGCCCTGTAATTCCGCCGAAGCGAAGATGGTGTTGGATTACTGCGTGGACGTTGCCCAGGAAAGCTGCATGATCCGTCTGGTTATCTCTCCTTCGCCGCGGTTGATTGAATTATCAAGCGACTATGTTTTTTCCTTTGGCAGAGGCGCTGTCTTGAGGGATGGCAGGGATGCTGTGATATTCTCCTATGGTCCTGTGATGCTTCATGAGGCATTGACTGCTTCGGAGCTCCTCGAGAAGGAAGACGTTTCCCTTAAAGTAGTCAATATGCCTTGGTTGAATCGCATAGACCTTGATTGGTTTACTGGGGTTGTCGATGTTTGTAGTCACATATTTTCGTTGGATAACCATATGGTAAGCGGTGGCTTGGGTGATTTCCTGCTGGATTCCGCTAACAAGGCAGGCCTTTTAAGGGATAAATGCTTTGTTAAGCTTGGTCTGGAGGACTACCCCGAATGCGGAATGCCCCAGGAGGTGCTTAGACATCATGGGCTTGATGGCGCAAGCCTGGCTTCAAAGATAAAGGAGATATTACCCAGTAAGTGTTGAAGTAAGATGGCTGCGAAGTTGATGAAGTTGGTGAGGGGGGAAGTGCCGTTTGTTGTTATCCTAGATAAGCTTGGAGTAAACAAATTATTGAATCTATTTGGAATCGAGGTCGTGAGAAAAGGCTGTATGTATTATAAATACTACTGGGAGAGGGCTTACAAGAAAATTGATCTGAAGAAGATACCTGTTTTTTCAGAAATTGCCGCGCATGTGATTGCGGATAAAACAACTTACATGGACTATGATCGCCTGTATACTCTCTGGCAGTTTGTCAATTGCATCGATTCAGACGAGCAAGCAATTGTAGAGGTCGGGACTTACTGGGGGGGTTCTGCGTGGTTTATCGCCGAATCCCTGTGCAGGGTTGATAGGAAAAACACCTTTTTTGTATTCGACACATTCGAAGGCCATACTGTAGTCGATGAATCTGTTGACGGTGAGCATAGAGTCAAGGAGGGGTTTTCTGATGTCTCATATGAGAAAGTAAAGTCTTATCTCTCTGTTTTCAGTAACTTAGTCCTTACAAAAGGGGATTTCTTGAAGACAAGCAACTTACTGGATGACGTGAAATCATTCGCTCTTGTGCATATCGACGTTGATGTCTATCCTGTGACAAAATATTGCCTGGAATTCTTCAAAGACAGGATGATTACTGGCGGAGTGATTATTGTTGATGACTATGGGTTTACGACTTGCAAGGGCGCTAAAAAAGCAGTCGACGAATTTATCGGCTTAAGGAAGGACTTTTTTATGTTCCACCTGATGACCGGTCAGGCGGTTTTAGCGAAGCTTGGAAGTGATGTCGATTAGATATGAAAATATTGTGTTTGATATTGGCTCGTGGAGGATCTGAGAGAGTCCCTAAGAAGAACATAAAAATTTTAGGGGATAAGCCGCTAATTACTTACACTCTAGAGTGCGCAAAGAAGTCGAAGTACATAGATAGGATAATCGTCTCGACGGATAGTGATGAGATAGCGAGGGTTTCCACAGATTTTGGTGCAGAAGCCCCCTTCAGGCGGCCGGCGGATATATCCAAGAGCGATTCTACTGAACTGGATGCATTCAAACATGCTCTTTCCTGGCTTAAAGAAAACGAAAGCTATGTTCCAGATATCATCGTGAAGCTTTTTCCGACGTCTCCTTTCAGGAAAGCTGAGACCGTAGACAGAGCAATAGAGCTGCTTATGAGCCGCCCGGATGCAGACAGTGTCCGCTCTGTTCGCCTGTGTACTGAACATCCCCACAAGATGTGGCGGATAGACCAAAATGGTTTCCTTGAATCTTTTGTGCCCTTAGATGAGAAGCTACCTGAGGCGCACACTCTAGCGTATCATCTCCTACCTGAAGTGTACATACAAAATGCGTCGATTGACGTGACGAAGCCCTCTAATATCTGGAAGAAGAATTCTATCACAGGTACAAAGATCCTGCCATTAGTCATGGAAGAATATGAGTCATTAGATATAAACACACCACTTGATTTTGAGTTGGCAGATTACTTAATAAGTCTTTCTACTACTCCCCTGGAAGCAAGGATTATCGGTGAGGATCTTGAGGAATATGCTCGATATCTTGACTTCTATGTTAACGAATGTATAGTATGTGGTTCCAGTAAGACATCTAAGTGGGCAGAGTACGGTTCCTTCAAAGCCATCAAATGTGACAGGTGCGGGATGATATGGATTAATCCAATGGTCAACCCTGACGGCGTTGAAAAATACTATCAAGATTATATAGGGATGCGTTTTGAGGATAAAGATAAGACCTTAAAGAGAAAGGCGCAATACGAGATTGATAAAGACTACATACAACAGCATATAATGTCCGGTAAGGTTTTGGACGTTGGTTGTTCTGGAGGCTTCTTTCTTGAGACTTTAAGTAACAAATTTGAAAAATATGGTGTGGAGATAGACAAAAAGGCGGTCGAATTCGCCAGAGAAAATTACTCCTTTGGTTCAAATGTTCGTGCTGTGCGCCTTGAGGAAGCACCTTTTGAAGACGCAACATTCGATCTTGTGATTATGCGGGGGGTGATTGAGCATCTACATGACCCTTCTACTGCTATTGCTAAGATCTCTTCTCTGCTAAAAAAAGGCGGTTTTTTCTACGTGGCTGCAACACCTAATTCCCTTAGCTTCTCAGCTGACTTCTATAGGGAAAAATGGAATCAATTCCACCCAATACGGCATTTATACTATTTCAGTGTGGAGACTCTTCCTGCTTTGTGCAGTCGATTCGGCCTTAAATTGTTGTCTTATCGTCTCCCTTACCTTGAGACGCCGTATTGTTCTGTTGAGGACGATATTAAGCGGGTGGAAAAGGACATTAGGCTAAAGTCCATTGGACAGGTGGATAAGATAGGTCGCAGTCAGGCTTTTTGGGAGAACATGATGAATATTGTCTTCGTAAAGTAGTTTTTAAAATTAAATCATAGTCTTTTTATTTGTAAAGGCAAAAACAAGATGAGAAAACTCATAGTCGTATCGTCTGATCTTTATGTTAGGAATTTCATTGATACTGGCGCGTTTTCTGCGATAGAAGACGAAGACACCTATTATCTAGCGTCGGAACATGTTAAGCACGTGTCAGAACTAAGAAGCAAAAAAAATTTCCTAGGTTTGGTAAAAGAGCCTGGATGGCGGCTGTTCTTGAATAACCAATTGCTTTTATTGCTGACTTTTTTGAACAAATCAAAATCTTCTTCTTTCAGGCTGAGAATCCGTCGTTTTCACCCGTTTATTCTGTTAGTATATAATGTACTAGGCTCAAGGTTCTTTGGAAAACCTGCTTTGTGGGTTTTGATGAAGGCGTTGGGTACGAACAGAGAACTAAGCAGGATAGTTAAGGAGCTGAAGCCGGATATTGTTCTGATACCCTCATCTGCTACTGACTCACTGGGAACTGATGCGACTATTGTCTGCAAAAAAATCGGCATACCATGTGTGCATCTTATCAATGGATGGGATAATCTTTCGAGCAAGATAGTCTATCCTGTAAACCCTGATTACCTGTGCGTCTGGGGCCCTCAGAGCGTTGAACACGCTGAAAGGATACATGGCATAAGACCGGAAAAAGTCTTCCCCATCGGGGTGCCGACGTTCGACCACTATTTCAGGTTGAGGGATAGGGAACTAGAATCCCCCCACCCATTTAAGTACGCATTATTTGCTGGTTGTTGCGTCGCATTTGATGAGATCTCAGCACTTCAAATCCTAGAGCGAGCGATAGAGAGATCAGGGATCAAGGGTTTTAAGGTAGTCTATCGACCCCATCCCTGGCGGCATCGAAGGTCTTGCTTTGATGAATTCAGGCAAGAAAACTTCAAGCATGTCATCTTAGACGAGCAGATAAAGGAAAGCTACCTTAGATCCAATGCATACGTTAGTCCAGCGGATTTTCTGCCATCGCTCGACTACTACCCCGCACTGCTAAAAAATGCGGAGTTTGTCATATGCCCCCTCTCCACCATGACTCTTGAGTCCGCGATATTTGAGAAACCAACCCTGATCATCGCATACGATGATGGGATTCATGTGACAAGCCCACACAATCTATTCAACTACGAGCACTTCAGGGGTATAGAAAAGCTGGATGGAATGTCTCTGTGCAAGACAAAAGAAGCATTCGAAACACTGTTTCTCTCCATGTGCAAGGACTACGTGGGATCGAATCCGCCCAAGACAAGGATAAGGGAGCAGATAAAATACTACATATACTATGATGACTCGTCTTATGCTGAAAGGCTTAAGAAAGTCGTCGACTCCTTACCCATTAGTCGTCCTTGAACTGAGAGTTCTGGCTGATATTGCTGTAGTCTAAGTATATGGTCTTCCATTCGCTGAAGACATCCATTGCCTGTGTTCCAGGTTCCCTCATTCCGTTGCCAGAATCCTTCAAGCCGCCGAAGGGCATATGCACTTCAGAGCCGAAAGTGGGGGCGTTGATGTAGCAAACGCCAGCCTGTATAACATCCAAAGCATTCAATGCGTCATCTATCCTGTTAGTGAAGACGGAGGCAGTCAAGCCATATGGTGAGTCATTGAGCAGTTTCACTGCTTCAGTCAATGACCTGACTTTGAAGACCGCAAGCACGGGCCCGAAGATCTCCTCCTGCGCAAGCCTGGACTTTACATCGACTTCTGTGAAGATGGTGGGCTCGAGGAAGTTACCTTTTGTGTATAAGCCGTCAGCTAGGATTTTTCCGCCGTAGACTAGCTTAGAGCCTTCAGCTACTGCTTCGTCGATATACTTTTTTATGTTTTTCAGCTGTCTTTCGTTGATTATCGGGCAAATCTTTGTTTCCGGATCAGTTCCCGGGCCGATCTTCATCTTTTTTGTCTTCTCGATCAGTTTATCCATGAACTGAAAATAGACTTTTTCATGAGCAAAGACTCTGCTGGTTGAAGCGCATCTCTGGCCTGCGGTGGAGAAGGCGCCGGAAGCCACAGCTTGGGCTGCGACTTCAAGGTCTGCGTCGTCCATTACTATGAGGCCGTTTTTGCCTCCAAGCTCGAGGGAGCACTTTTTAAGCCTTCTACCGCATTCCTCTGAGATGGCTTTACCCACTTTGCTCGAGCCGGTGAACGAGATGAGGTCTACGTCGTCGTTTACCACAAGCGCTTCGCCGGTCTCCGGGCCTAGTCCGTAGACTATGTTCACAACGCCGTCTGGGAAACCAGCCTCCTTTATGATCTCGCCGAGCAGGTGCGCTGTAAGCGGTGTATCCTCTGAGGGCTTCACTATCGTTGTATTACCACAGATCAGTGCGGGGAAAAGCTTCCAGGTTACTATGGCCATGGGAGCGTTCCATGCAGTTATTAAGCCGCATACTCCAACAGGCGTTCTCTTTGTTAAAGCCCACCTCTTATCCAGTTCCGAGAAAGTGGTTTGACCGTAAAGCCTTCTGCCTTCCCCGGCCATGAAGTAGGCAACGTCGGCGCTCGACTGGATGTCTCCAACCGCTTCTGGCATGGTCTTCCCCATCTCCCTTACGATCACCTTAGCCAGCTCTTCTTTCCGCTCGATGAGTAATCTTCCGGCTTCAAAGATCAGGCGGCCTCTTTTCGGTGGAGTCGTCTTCGACCACCCGGGAAAAGCCTTCTTAGCAGCTTTCACTGCAAGGTCGATGTCTTTTTTTCCCGACTTAGGGAACAACCCAATGATGTCTGTTCTATCGGCCGGATTTATGTTCTCGAAGTATTCATCTGTTGAGGGTTTTATCAGTTTTCCGCCTATGAGATTGCAGTATTTTTCCATTACAATTTTCGCAAGGGTACCGTGGACTTTAGTCCACGGAGGAATTGCGAACTATGTTAGTGTTCGCTTGTCTTGCGTGTA
>JAFGDV010000009.1 GCA_016931955.1 Candidatus Altarchaeota archaeon
ATGTCAAAAAAGAGCAGAAAAAAATCAGCAACAAGCCTTGAAGCACAAGCCAGAGCACATGAGACACTCTACGGTAAAGACTGGTATGAAGTCGGCGTTTATAGAAGACAAGCACAAGAGATAATAAAAAAGGCGAAAGCCCGACTAGAAGAAGAAGAAATAGCCGAAAAGGAAAAGAATATCCTAAGAAAAAGGCTGAAAGAATATGGGGAAGGCAGGCGGGAGATAGACAAGTCCCTGCTGTTCTACAAAATACTTGAGAGACTAAATGAAAACAAGCCAATAGATCTCAGCGACGACAGAGTGAAAGACAACCTTAAAGTCCTCGAAGAACTCGAATACATCAAGAACATGGGAATCACAGCTAAGGGCAAAAAGATGCTGAAAAAGAAATAGTATTACAAGAATGCTCGATGACGTGAATCTATTTTACCTTGGAAACCAAGTTTTAACCTATGCAGCAGTTCGACGTAGACTTTCACATTCATGGGAGGTATTCGGGTGGCACGTCTCAGGACATGATTCTGCCCGTTATTGCGAAACAGGCGGAGTTGAAGGGACTGCATCTGGTGGGGACAGGGGATGCGACGAATCCCGACTGGCTCAGACACATAAAAGAAAACCTGAAAGAGGAAACAGAAGGAGTATACACTCAAACCCAAAGCAAGACACAGTTCATGGTAACCTCTGAAGTAGAAGACAACAGGAGAGTGCACCACATCCTCTTGTTTCCCTCCATTTCGGCGGCTGAATCCCTCCATGAAGAACTGCAGAAACACTCAACGGACATAGACAAAGACGGCAGACCCCATCTCAGGCTGAGCGGAGAACAGATAGTCGACTACGCGAAAGAGGTGGATGCCTTGGTAGGGCCGGCGCATGCGTTCACGCCCTGGACTGCGATCTATAAAGAATACAATACATTGAAGGAATGCTATGGAGACAACGTAAGAGAGATAAAATTCCTGGAGCTGGGGTTGTCCGCTGACACGTATATGGCGGACAGGATACCGGAACTGCAGGATCTGACCTTCATGTCCAACTCGGACACGCATTCGCCGTGGCCCCACCGCCTGGGGAGGGAATTCAATCGAGTCAAGATGAAGGAATTAAGTTTTAGAGAGATAAAGCAGGCGCTAGAACACCAAAATGAGAGAGGCGTCATATTGAATGCGGGCTTGAATCCAAGGGAGGGAAAATACCACTTGACAGCGTGCAGCCGCTGTTTTCTCAGGTTCAGGTTCCGGGACGCAGTCAGCTTGAAGATGCGTTGCCCGGAATGCGGCGGCATCATAAAGAAGGGCGTATATGACCGCATAGAAGAGCTCGCGGTCTGGGAAACACCAAAGCATCCATGGCATCGGCCAGAGTACATGCACATTATACCCCTAGCAGAGGTAATCTCTCTCGCCACCGGAATCACAACGCTGACGAGCAATAAAATCAAGGAAAGATGGGACAACTTAGTGCGAAAATTTGGGACAGAGATCAATGTTTTAGTGGACTCAGAGATAGAAGAAGTGAAGAAAGCAGACCCGGCAGCAGGAAAAATAATTGAAAAATTCAGGAACGGGGACATGAAGTATGTGGCAGGCGGCGGCGGACAGTATGGTAGGCCCACGTTGAAGAACGAAGGCGACGATTTTTATGGCATGGGGCAGCGTTCATTGAGTGACTTCTAAGGGCGTGCTTTTTATATACTGGATGCGCTATATTTATATACTCAAACAATACATAGTATACTATATCTATTCTAAATATCTTCTCTGAGGGATTTCTTTGGAAGAAAAGACTCTGAAGGGAACAACTACCGTAGGATTAGTATGTAGTGACGGCATAGTGCTTATAGCGGATAAGAGGGCTTCGATGGGCTCTTTCATAGCGAGCAAGAGAGCTAAGAAGACATTCAACCTCAATGATATGGTTGGTGCGACCATCGCAGGCTCTGTTGGAGACGCTGATGCGCTGATGCGCCTAATAAAGGCAGAGGCGGCATTATATGAGATTAACAACCGGAAGAAGATGTCTGCGAAGGCAATAGCCTCCCTGATGTCCAACATCCTCCATGGGAGCAAGTATTTCCCCTACCTGGTGCAGCTCATAATAGCCGGCTTCGACGGAGACAGAGCAGCCCTCTACACGTTGGATCCGGTTGGTGGATTAACCGACGAGGTCATGGCAGCGACCGGTTCAGGTTCTCCGATGGCTTATGGTGTCCTCGAACAGAGCTACAACGAAAACAAAAAAACCGAGGAGAATATCCCGATTTCGATCAGGGCATTGAACTCTGCCATGCAGCGCGATTCTGCCACAGGGGATGGGATGAGCCTTGTAACGATCACCAAAGACGGTTTCAGGGAATACACGGAGAAAGAGATCAAGGAGATTGCGGATAAAATAAAGAAGTAATCCAGGTTTTTGTTTTTGATTACTGTCACCCACCCCCAAGAATGTATTTACGTTTTAGGGCATAGAGTGTCTGACATCCGAATAAATAAAGGGTGAGTTTTTTGGAATTTAAAGAGATTAAGCAGCTTGTCAAGGAGAACGCTCCTGAAGACAAGATAGTGAAGATTGACGTGGAAGGTCCGAAGATCGTGCTTTACACAGATGATTTGCCGTTCTTCGTAGAAAACAACGACGAAGTCAGGAAGCTAGCGACACTGTTGAAGAAGAGGATCATCCTGAGGTCGACGTCTTCGGAGCTGATGGAGCCAGAGAAGGCGAAGAAGGTCATAACAGAGATTATTCCGGAGGAGGCGAATATAACTAATATCCTCTTCGACCCTAATTTCAGTGAAGTCTACATCGAGGCGGAGAAGCTCGGCCTCGTCATAGGGAAACAGGGCATAACATTGGATGACATATCCAAGAAGACGGGCTGGATTCCTAAGTTGCTCAGGAAGTCGCCGATAGAGTCGGATACCACCAGAAGCGTGAGGAAGACGCTCTATGAGGACAGCGAAAACAGACAGAAGATACTTCAGAGAGTTGGTAAGAACATCTATAGGAAGCCCGACGCTGAATGTGACTGGGTCAGGATAACCCCCCTAGGAGGGGCACGTGAAGTTGGCAGGTCATGTTTTCTATTGCAGACACCGGAAAGTAATGTGCTAATAGACTGTGGAATCAATACTGCGGCATCGAATTCTGCCAGGTTTCCAGACTTCAGGGCTTCGAAGCTTGCAATAGACTCCCTTGATGCGGTCATCATATCGCATGCGCACCTTGACCACTGTGGTTTCGTCCCTTACCTCTACAAATACGGCTACGATGGGCCGCTGTACTGTACTGAACCTACTAGGGACCTGATGACGCTTTTACAGATCGATGCGGTGGAGATAGGTGAAAAAGAGGAGAATCAACTGCCGTTTACGTCTAAGGACGTGGGCAGGATGGTACGACATGTGATCCCTCTTGAATACAATGAGGTGGCGGATATAACGCCGGACATGAGGTTGACTCTGTATAATGCAGGGCACATCCTGGGTTCTTCGATAGTGCACCTCCACATAGGCGAGGGCTTACATAACCTGGTCTACTCGGGCGACGTGAAATTCGGCGACACACGACTTCTGGAAGCAGCGAACTATGAATTCCCGAGGGTTGAGACCCTCATCCTGGAGGGAACCTATGGTGGGAGATATGACATACAGCCTAGGAGAAAGGACGCCGAAAACGAACTGCTCCATGTGATACATGAGACATCTAAGAGGAATGGTAAGGTCCTTGTCCCAGTATTCTCTGTCGGCAGATCCCAGGAGGTTATGATGGTGCTTGAGAGCTATGCAAGATATGGTGAAATCGACATCCCAGTCTACTTGGATGGAATGATATGGGAGGCGACTGCGATACACACATCCTATCCGGAATACCTAAAGAAACACATAAAGCATAGGATCTTTAAGGGCTATAACCCGTTCCTCGTTGACACATTTGAGAAAGTCGATCCCAAGAAGAGGAAAGACATAATGGAAAGCAAGGAGCCATGCATCATCCTAGCAACCGCTGGTATGATGACTGGGGGTCCTTCGGTTGAATACTTCAAGAACCTTGCGGAGGATTCCAATAATACATTGGCTTTCGTAGGCTATCAGGCGGAGGGCTCACTCGGAAGGAGGCTTCAGAACGGCTTAGCCGAGCTGCCGATTGAAAGAGAGGGTAGGACCGTTGCATTAAACGTTAGGATGGATGTGAAGACCATTGACGGCTTCAGCGGCCACGCCGACAGAAGACAGCTTCTAGGCTACGCGAAGAAGATCCACCCTAAGCCGAAGAGGGTCTTAGTCGTCCACGGCGAAGAGAAGAAGACAATGAATCTTGCAATGACGCTCAACGAGATGTTCGGCTTCGATAGCAGCTCCCCGCAGAACCTGGACACGATAAGGTTGGTCTAGGGTCTGCCTATGGGCATTATGTAGAGCGGGGTTTCTTCTTTGGTTGCGTTTAATACCTCGATGACTCTGTCGTCGTCGAAGGCTCCGACGCTGACTGTTCCAAGCCCTAAGGCCGTTGCCTGCAGGTAGATGTTCTGGGCGGCGTGGCCTGCTTCTAAGTGCACATAGCGTGTGCCTCTTTCCCCGTATCTGTCCGTTGTCCTATCATAGACTGCAGTGATTACCAGATCAACGGCAGCGTCACCGATCCATCTCTGGTCTAAGGCAGCTTCTTGTAGCTCCATCCTATAGTCTCCTCCCCTTATCCTCGTAAGCAGGTGCCCGTCTGGTCTGTAGTGGTAGACCCCCGGAGCCAGGCCTTCAACGTTGCCGGCCACCAGATAGACTTCAAGCGGATAGGTCCCGCCGGCTGAGGGTGCAGTCCTCAGAAACCTCTGTCCAGTGATGCCTTGAGCAGCCCAGAGAAGCTGTGAAATATCCTGGAGGGTGAGGCTCTCCTGGGAGTAGGCCCTGATCGAACGCCTCATGATCAGGGCTTCCTCGACGGATATGTCGCTGCTATACATAGGTTCTGGGAGCCTTATCTCCGGTCCCTTGTAGATGACCGGCTTCGCGATTGTGGGCTTCCAGGTCAGGCTCAGGTAGACTGAACCCAGTATCGCCGCGACGATAACGCCAGCATAGATCAGAGAGAGATACTTTTTAATGTGCATGTTTTAATTATTAACTGTCTACTTGAAAAGAGGGGGGGTGATAGCCTTGAATGCTTTGATTCTGTTGATGCCCGAGGATTTTAGGGATGAAGAGTTTCAGGTGCCAAAGGATAGGCTGGAGGCTGCGGGAGTCTCTGTCACAGTAGTTGGACTGCGGGGCGGAAAAGCGAGGGGCGCCCTTGGTTTGACCGTTTCCCCAAACATCATAATAAGCGACGTCAACGTTGATGGATATGATGCCTTGATTGTTCCGGGTGGTCCGGGCTCCCCTAGGTATCTGTGGAATGATGTGAAGGTTCTCTCCCTGGTCAAGGAGGCATATGATAAGGGAAAGATTGTTGCAGCCATATGTCTTGCAGGTGTTGTTTTAGCTAACGCGGGCATCTTGAGGTGGAAGAATGCAACTGTCTTCAAGACACCTCAATCAATGAAGATCTTCAAGGAGAAAGGGGTCAACTATGTTGAGCAGGGCGTTGTCGTCGACGGCAGAATCGTTACAGCGCAGGGTCCTAGTTTCGCAGAAGAGTTCGCAGACGAAATCATCAGATTGTTGAAGGCTGAATGAACCTACTGGAAGTATACGAGAGTCTGTTGGGTTTTTTCGGGCCACAGCATTGGTGGCCTGCTGAGACAGAGTTTGAAGTCATTGTCGGGGCAATACTGACTCAGGCAGCTGCCTGGAAGAACGTGGAATCTGCCATAAATAACCTGAAGAGTGGGGGTTTGTTGTCTCCTGAATCCCTTTGGGAGGTGAACGAATCCCGGCTTGCGGAGAAAATCAAGCCGGCAGGCTGCTTCAATGCGAAGGCTAGGAAGCTTAAGTCGTTTATCGGTTTTTTATTTGAGAACTATGGAGGCGACCTCAGGGTTTTGTTTTCCCTCCCAAGGGATCATATGAGGTCTGAGTTGCTCTCTGTCTGGGGCATCGGTCCGGAGACTGCTGACTCCATCATCCTCTATGCTGCGAATAAGCCCTCTTTTGTGGTCGACGCCTACACGAAGAGGATCTTCAGCAGGCTGGGTTTGGTCGAAGAAGATATTTCTTACAGTGACTTAAAGCAGTTTTTTGAGCATCAACTTCCAGTAGATGTTTCTCTCTATAGTGAATTTCATGCCCTTATCGTTGCTTTAGGCAAAAACTTCTGCAGGAAGAAGCCTGTCTGCAGAGAATGTCCCATCCAGTCTCTGTGTGTTTTTGGTCGTCGATGAGGCGCTTAGTGTCTCCATTTTACTTGTTCTTTATCCTCCTCTTTTTCTCTAGTTCGTCTTTGAGGTGTTGTATCTCTTTTTGGTAGTATCCTCTGAGTTCTTCTGTTTTTGTGGTCTTCATCTTGTTTTCGTGTTTTTTGATCTGTTTTTGGAGTGAGCTTATGCTTTTAGCTGCTCTTTTGGTTCTTTTCGGCATCTTTGAGTGTTTTTTGTGCTGTGTGCAGTAGTTTTTGGGCTTCTTCTGTTGTTATTGTGTGTTGTGGTTGTCGGTTGTCTCTTTTGGCTCGGTATACTGCGTAGCTTTTTTCGTATGTTTTCTGGTCTATTCCTTTCTGTAGGAGGTGTTCTCTGAGTCTTTTATTCGTATATTCCCTGTTTTCTCGGATGCATTCTATGATGTATAGTCCTCTTATTCTGAGCATCAGCGAATAGATTGTGCCGCTGTGGTCTCCTTCTATCCGTAATAGTTTTTCTGCTATTTTGATTGCTTCTTTTGTGTTTTTCAGGTATTTTTTTGTGGCTTGTGGGTTTGGTTTTATCTTTCTGAGTTCTTTGAGTAGGTGTGGGTTGATGATTGTTTTGGCTTCTCTGATGATACTATAGTAGCTTGTGGGGTCTTCTCTTATTTTTTCTTTTATTTTGTCTATTTGGATTGCTTCTATGTCGTATTCTTCTTCTTTTTTTATGTCTATTTTTTTGTCTGTTATCAGGAGCACGTCTATGTCTGAGTCTGCTGTTTCCTCTCCTCTGCTGTGTGAGCCGTAGAGGTATGCTCCTATTATGTTTTCTGTGTGTGGCATTATTTTTTCTATGATGTTTTCTTTTATTGTGAGTGGTCTTATGACTACTTTTTGGCTTACCCATTCTCGGGGTAGGTATACGCTGCCGCTGTTTCCTGATCTCATCACGGTTTTTACTAGCCGTTCCTGTGTTCTTACCATATACAAAGTATATGGTATTCTTGACCTATAAATAGCTCCACAACACTATAGAATTATAAAGTAGCCATTCCTTATAAACCAGTCATACACCCCGAAGCCTGTTATCCTGTTTTTTTTAGTTCATCAGTAACATGTATACTGTGTGGATTGTGAATCCTATGAGCCCTATGATGAGTATGGCTTGTATTCCACCTATTTTTTTGTTGGTGCGGTATGTGTGGGATAAGAAGCCTGCGGTTATTAGTATTCCTGTGCCTCCGCCTATGGGTCCGAGTAGGTTAGAGGCGACGGTTAGGATTCCTACGATGGATCCTGTGA
Organism: Candidatus Altarchaeota archaeon; assembly: GCA_016931955.1. GTDB lineage: Archaea > Altiarchaeota > Altiarchaeia > IMC4 > QMZM01 > JAUWTD01. Next base: position 7,579 of record JAFGDV010000009.1, read on the forward strand.
CTGCGGCTGTGATTATTGGTTTTAGCTGGATTTCTCTGTTTTCTCCCATAGATACTAGGGTGTTGTACAGGATGCATAAGAATGTGAATGTGGTTGCGTAGAGGTGCGGGATTTCTGTTGATTCAAGTATCCTGTCGACGTTTGATGGTGATAGTATGCCGTATAAATCGCTCCCAGTTAGGTTTACTGTTATTGTGTAGACTATTTTTTGTAGGGGGTTCATCGGAGCATCGTATATGGAGAAGCTGGTGACTCCTATGAGGCTGGCTAGTATCCATAGGGTTGCGAGTGTTGTGGCGCTTAGGATTATTACCATATATGTTTTTTGTGCTTCTGTTGTTGTTTGTGTTTCAGGGTTTAGTTTTTTGGTTAGTTTGGGTTGGATTATGTGGAAGTATATTATGCCGACTGCGGCTACTATGAGCATGGCTGATATAAGGTATAGTAGTGATAGTGCTGCATACATGTTTCCTTGTATCATATATTCCAAGAAGAGGAGTATATACCCTCTGAGGTACTGGAATCTGGCTGGATCCACCCATCCCAGGAAGGTGAATGTTGCCAAGAAGGTTTCTGTTATTACTGCTGTGGCTATGAAGAATTCGTATTCTAGGTTGGCGTGTTTTTTGAGTAGACAGGCGAAGACGGCTAATAGTATTGATCCGAATGCTGTTAGCATTGTGTTCGCTTGTCTTGCTTCTACCTCCATATCTCTACGCTGTTTTGTAATAAGTGAGTGCGCCAACTACGCTGCGCACTCACTTTGTGTATTTGGGTTAGCGTGAGCTATGCAAAAAAGGCGCGGAGATGAAAAATCAACAACCACACCCTAAAGGGTGTGGTATGAACTTACAAAGTCGGCAAGTATGAGGCATTCATCTGCGACTTCAAAGTCGC
>JAFGDV010000042.1 GCA_016931955.1 Candidatus Altarchaeota archaeon
ACTTTGAAGTCGCAGATGAATGCCTCATACTTGCCGACTTTGTAAGTTCATACCACACCCTTTAGGGTGTGGTTGTTGATTTTTTTTCCGTTTTTTTTTGGTGAGTCCACGCTGGTCGGCGGTGAGTATGAGTCCCTGCTTTAGGTGGTGGCGTTCCATGGCTTCGAGCAGTCCCACAGTCTCTCGTTCTCTGCTTTTTTCGTAGTCCGCAGTTACCTGAATTGCAGTCGTGACTTTTCCGCCTGAGCGAACCAAAAAATCGCATTCCTTGTATTCTCTGTGGAAGAATATCTCTCCGCCTGTCTTCTTCAGGGTGAGGTAGACTATGTTCTCGAGGAGTCTTCCGTAGTCTTCCGTTGGCCGGAAGCCTACGATTCTCGCCAGCGCAGGGTCTATGAAATGCACTTTAAATATTTGGTCTATCAGACCACAATTTAAGCCAAAATATTGGTCTGTCAGACCAAATTACTGCTCACCCCCTACCCTATCAATCCCTTTCTTTACCGAAAGAAAAACGCAGGCGAAAAAGAAACATAAAAGGATATTTATACTCTATTATAATGTGTATCTCTTTTATTTGGCTTGATGAACTAAGTTATACCAACTATGAATAATGATTTTATATCAATAGGTGAGTGTGCGAAGCTTCTTAACATTGATAGGTCGCATCTACTGAAGTATATCAAAGCGGGGAAATTCGGGCCGATTCAACTCGAATTCAGAAGAGATAAGGATAAGCAAAACCAAAAGGTAGCGACGATTTCTAAGAAAGATTTCAAGCTAATAAAGAAGATTCGGGAACAAGAAGGGTTTGGGAATTCCAAAATTGTGAAGTCAACCAAAGGCCATTTCTATGTAGTTCAAACAAATCCCGACAGTATCCCTTCAAGATACAAGTTCGGATTCACAAATGATTTAGATAACCGAATAAGGAGCTATAAATCCGTATGCCCCAACCTCAAGATTGTTGCGACATTTCCCTGCGATTCGATACATGAATTACCTCTAATCAAGATGGTTTCAAAATATGGGAAGCGGGCAGGACAGGAACTCTTTGAGATTAAAGACATAAATACGGTGATAAAAGACATAAAAGAAGTTCTCAGCAAATTGATTCCATAGATCTTTATTCCCATTCTATTGTTCCTGGTGGTTTGTGTGTTAGGTCGTATACTACTCGGTTCACTTCAGGTATTTCGTTGGTTATTCTCGTGGATATCCTCTCCAAGACATCATATGGTATCCGGGCGAAGTTGGCGGTCATGCCGTCGACGCTTTCCACTATGCGGAGAGCTATCGTGTTCCTGTAAGTGCGGGCGTCGCCTTGAACGCCGACGGTCTTAATCGGCAATAGGATGGCGAAAAACTGCCACAGGCCGGGCGCAAGACCGGATTCCCTAATCTCTTCCTTCACGATTGAGTCAGCCTCACGTATGATCCTCGCAGACTCAGGCGTAACCTCTCCAATGATCCGGATAGCGAGACCCGGACCCGGAAAAGGATGTCGGTCAACTATTTCTGGAGGCAGATCCAGTTTTCTGGCAACCACTCGGACTTCGTCTTTATACAAGTCCTCCAATGGCTCTACTATCCTCAAACCCAGCTTCGCCGGGAGGCCGCCGACGTTGTGGTGACTTTTAATGGTGAAGGCATGCTGCGAGCCGCTCTCGATCCTGTCGGGGTAGATCGTTCCCTGGATGAGGAATTCAGCGTTTATCTCCCTAGCAACCCCCTCAAAGACCCTGATAAAGGCTTCCCCGATCCTCTTACGTTTCTCCTCCGGGTCTTCAATGCATCTAAGAGCGGAGAAGAATCTCTCTCTTGCGTCAACCATTCTGAAATCTAGGTCGAATTTGCCCGAGAAGGTCTCCTCTATGAGCGCTGGCTCGTTCTTTCGCATGAGGCCAGTATCCACGAATACTGCAGTAAGGTTTTTTCCGATGGCTTTGCCTGCGAGAACCGCTGCAGTGCTGGAATCGATTCCTCCGGAAAGGGCGATTATTGCCTTCTTTTTACCTACTTTCTTTTTTATCTTCTCTATTGAAGACTCGATGAAGTCCTCCATGACCCAGTTTCCAGCGCACTTACAGACGTCTCTCACAAAATTCTCGAAAATCTTTCTCCCATGTCTGGTATGCACTACTTCAGGATGCCACTGAACGCCGTGGATTTTTTTCTCCCTATGCTGGAATGCCGCGACTGGAGTATTGTCGGTGTGCGCCAGTATCTCATAGGTTGATGGCATCTCTTTTACAGTATCAGAGTGACTCATCCATACGTCTTCTTCCTTTGAGAGACCGGCTAGTATTCCTACTGGTTTATCTATGAAAGCCTTCGTGATCCCATATTCTCCCTGCTCCCCAGCTCTCACTAGACCGCCTTCCATGTATGCTATCAGCTGGTGGCCGTAGCACAGTCCCAGGATTCCGAGGTCGAGGTCCAGAATCCGTTTATCAAGCTTAAGAGAGTCTTTATCGTAGACGCTCTGCGGACCACCTGATATGATCAGTCCTCTGACTTTGTATTTTTTTCCGCACTCTTCTATGTCCTCTGGTGTCGTCTTCGGCGAAACAATCTCAGAATAGACGTTCAGTTCTCGGATCCTTCTAGCGATTAGGTGGCAGTATTGGCCTCCGAAGTCCAGCACCAAGATGCAGTCAGTCATCCTATCATTTCTATGAATTCATCGAATAAATAATAGTTATACCATGGTCCAGGATGCGCTTCTGGGTGATACTGTACCGCCTTGATGGGGAGTTCCTTATGTGTGAGACCCTCCACTGAGCCGTCGTTCAGGTTAGTGTGTGTGACTATTATGTCTTCTGGCATGGATTCGGCGTCGACCGCAAACCCGTGGTTCTGGGATGTTATATGTGCTCTGCCAGTCACTAAGTCCTTCACGGGCTGGTTGGCTCCGCGGTGGCCGAACTTCAGTTTATAGGTTCTCGCACCGAAGGCTAAGGCGAGGATCTGCAAGCCGAGACAGATCCCGAACATGGGAGTTTCTTCAGAGATCAGTTTCTTCACTGTTTCAACCACGTAGTCAGCCCTTTCAGGGTCTCCTGGGCCGTTGGAGACTAATACGGCGCTAGGTTCGTATTCAAGGATTCTGTTCGCGGATGTTTTGGCTGGGACTTGGATTACGTTAACGCGCCTATCTAAGAGGCATTGGATGATGCTCTTCTTCACTCCGCAGTCCAGTAAGGCGATGGTTTTTTTTCCTTTTGCGTTATAGTTTTTGGGTTCTTTTGTTGATACTTGGCTTACGAGGTCGAGTTCTGAGATGTTGGGCAGTTTCTCGGCTTTTTCTTTGAGTTCTTCTATCTCTTTTTCTTCGTAGGGGTATTTTAGGATGCCATTCAATGTCCCATGGACTCTGATTTTTCTTGTCAGGGCTCGTGTGTCTATTCCCTCCATACCTGGGATGCTGTAGTCTTTGAGGAATTCGTCCAAGGTCTTCTCTGCCATGTGGTGGCCAATATGCTTTGAAAGCTCTCTGATTATGAGGCCCTCCGCTTGTATCCTATCTGATTCAGAGTCTTCGCCGTTGATTCCGTAGTTTCCCATCAATGGATAGGTCATCATCAGGATCTGGCCCTTATATGATGGGTCAGTCAGTGCTTCCTGGTAGCCGCCCACGGAGGTGTTGAATACGACCTCCCCCTTGACCTCTGTTTTTGCGCCGAAGCCTTTTCCTTGAATAACTGTTCCGTCTTGCAGAACAAGCACAGCGTTTTTTCCATCCATTCCATAATACCCTCAGAACTCCGACATAAATACGGCAGGTTTGTTTTTTAAACCCAATCAGAAGATTTATTTCAATAAAGAAACCGATTTTAGCGGTTGAAAGGTATTCAGGTTATTGTTTTTTTCTTCATTAGTTTGAGGATTTTTTCAGGGTCTGTGTGCTCTATGTCGTGCATTATGACATCAGCAACAGTCTTCAGTAGCATGAAGAAGACTAGTAAGGCGGCAGAGCCTGTATCCGGTAAACCCAGGGTGGATGAGATTATGCCAAAGAATACGAGAACCCACACACCGAAGATGATGGTGAAATGCATTGGTATTATCCTCGCGTAAGGCATGATCATTATCACGCCGATGTATTGTTTTCTCTTCATGTCCTCTCGCAGGTTATAGGCGAGAGAGAAAAGGTGGTTGAAGAAGAAAAGACCGACGGCGAACAGGAAAGGGAAAAAATCTTCTCCGTTACCGGATCCTAGAAAACCCGATCCTGTGAGGAGAAAAGCAGCGTATACCACATGAAAGAATCCGTAGTGGAATGCAAAAAAGATTGCAAACATGATTTTCGTGCCGACGGTGGGTTTAACCTCTTTATCGTTTATCTTTACCCCCTCAGTGGAGAAATCCCGCAGCGAAAGAATGCGTATGAAGTTGGAAAAACCGATTATGATGTTTTGAAACCAGTACACCCAGAGCACTGAGAGCAGGCTCCAGCCTTCCAGGAATGCAATAACAGCAGTCAGCAGATTAGACCCTATCAGAGCCCAGGCGGTCGGATCCACTCTTACACGCCTGACAATATCTGATTTAAGGCCGGCCATCATAATAAACTTGGAAATGCATATATATTACCTTAGTGAATTAAATGAAACTAGCGGCGTTGACGTCTGGTGGGAAGGATTCCCTCTACGCAGTGTACTTGGAAAAGAGCGAAGGCCATGATATACGCTATCTGCTATCGATGAAGCCTCTCAGCGATGAAAGCTACATGTTCCACCACCCCAACATCGAACTAACTGGATTACAGTCCGCGCTAATGAACATACCTCTTCGGTTCAAGGTAACTCCGGGAGAGAAAGAAAAAGAACTCATAGACTTGGAGAAATTGTTCTTGGAGATCAAACACAAAGTCGATGGGATCATAACAGGAGCTATCGCCTCAAACTACCAGAAGGAGAGGATAGAGCGGATCTGCTCGAAGCTCGGCTTGGAGTGTGTTTCCCCGCTCTGGCATATTGATTCGGAAAAGTACTGGAGCGATCTACTTGATGCGGGATTCGAGGTCATAGTCTCAGGGGTCTCGGCGCAGGGCCTGGGTGAGGAGTGGTTGGGAAGGATAATAGACGAAAAAGCCCTGGATGAGCTGAAGCGGATAAGGGATAAACATGGAATACACATGGCCTTTGAGGGCGGGGAAGCGGAGACATTCGTCCTAAATTGTTCAATGTTTTCGAAGGGAATCAAGGTCTTAGAAGCAGAAAAAAACTGGGACGGACAGAGGGGAACATACAATATAAAGAAGGTGACACTATAGTTCTTCCAGATACATCCTAACGTAGTCTGTTCTATCAACTTCGGATGCCTTCTTCTTGTAGTTTTTCTTTCTGGCGATTTTCTCCAACATCTTTTGTGTGCCGGAGCCGTACTGCGCAGCCTTCTTCTTCCTGTGGAGCACCGAGTCCGGTACCCCTACTTCCTTACCCAGAAGTCGCAGGATGTATTTGCGCACATATTTTTCTTCCCCGACTTTATCCACACACATATATTCCTCACAGTTCCTTATCCTGTCCTCCATGGGCAGAGAAAGGACGTAGTCTATAAAAGAGGGATCCATGTATGGAGCCCGAAGCTCTATTCTATTCGCTTTGCAGACAGCCATGTCTTTACTCAGCTGAGACTCGTACATACGCTCTATGTCGGATCGCATCATGTCCTCGACTTTCTCGTAGCCTTCTTTCAAGGATTCGATGTACCTCGCATAACCCCCAAAGAGTTCATCAGCGCCCTGCCCGCAGAGCATCACCTTAAGACCGTCTTCACTCGCATGCTTTGAGGCGAAATAGAAGGGGACCTCAACGGAAACCTTCACAGGATTACGATCACTAATCGCTGAGATAATAGCTCTTAGAGAATCCTCCACCATGTCTTCTTCAAGCATCACGTATCGCACATCAAAGCCGAGTCCTTCACATTTTTTAGCATACTCCAGATCAGATGCGCCCTCTAAGCCGCAGGCGTAAGCAGTAACCTCTGAGAACCTGGATGATAGAATCGCGATGATGAGGGAATCAATGCCTCCGGAAAAAACAATCCCAACCTTTGATTCACAGCTCCTCTCAACGGCTGCGGAAAGAAGCCGCTTGAGTTCATCTACTTTACTCATTTCTGTAATCTGACGTGGACTCCGTTTTTGTCTAAATATTTTTTGACTTCTTGAATCGAGTATTCTCCGTAGTGGAAGATGCTCGCAGCCAAGGCAGCCTGCGCTTTAGTCTTCTTGAAGACCTCCAGCATGTGCTCCGGGCTGCCGCAGCCCCCGGAGGCGATGACTGGTATCCTAACTGTTTCGGCCACGGCCTTCGTCAGCTCGATGTCGAAGCCGTCATAGGTGCCGTCCCTATCCATGGAAGTCAGAAGAATCTCTCCAGCGCCTCGTTCCTCGACCTCGAGGGCCCACTTCAAGGCGTCGATTCCAGTGAATTCCTTGCCGCCGTACATGGAGCACTCAAACCAGCACTCGCCTTCTTCAGTATTCACAACCTCCCTGCCTTCGAGGTTGTCGTATCTTCTCTTAGCGTCTATTGCAACAACGCAGGCCTGGCTTCCGTAAGCCCCGGTTATTTCATTAACCAGGGAGGGGTTCTTTATGGCGGCAGTGTTTACGCCGACCTTGTCCGCCCCAGAGTTAAACACTGCTCGGGCGGCTTCTACGCTATTTATGCCGCCTCCCACTGTTAGAGGGATGAAGACCTTCTCAGCTACCTTCTTTATGACGTTCGTCATCGTGTCTCGTCTCTCATTTGAGGCGGTTATGTCCAAGAAGACAAGCTCGTCAGCCCCATCCTTGGAGTATCTCTCAGCAAGCTCCCATGGAATCCCAGCATAACGTATCTTTTTAAACTCGACGCCTTTCACGACCCGGCCCTCTGGGACAGCAAGGTCGCAGTCCAGACAAGGAATAATCCTCCTAGCTAACATCTCACATCCCTCACGAAATTATTTAGGATTAAAAGACCTTTATCCCCTGATTTTTCTGGGTGGAATTGAACCCCAGAGATGTTGTCTCTGACTACGACGGAGGCGAACTCAACTCCATGGTCAGTGGTCGCAGCGACCACTTTCTTGTCTACTGGAACACAGTAGTAGGAGTGCACGAAATAGAAGAAGTCGCCGTCACTTACTCCCTCAAGCAGGCGGCAGTCCATCCTTAATCTGACTTCATTCCAGCCGATCTGCGGTACAGAAACGTCTTCTGGAAGCCTTATGACCTCCCCCCTGATCGCCCCGAAGCCTCTGCCCGCCCCTTCCTCACTGCTCTCGAATAGGGCTTGCATGCCCATGCAGATGCCAAGAAAAGGCCTGCCTTCTCCAAGAAGTTTGAGGATTTTTCCTCGGAATGGTTCTAAATTGCTCATGGTCCTCTCAAAGGAGCCCACTCCGGGGATTACTAGTGCATCAGGATTATCCAAGTCTTCAACCTTCCTAACAACCTGAACCTCTGCACCCGCCTTCTCTAAGGCATTCCTTATGCTGAATATATTGCCCATGCCGTAGTCTATTACTGTGATCATTTTCTCAGGGATAGGAAGTATCTAATCAATCGTGTGTCGGAAGTCAATTCAGGGTGGAAGGCTACAGCGAGAAGATTACCCTGTTGAGCCATGATTACTCTGTTGTCGTATTCGGCCAGGACCTCAACCCCTTTACCTGTTTTCTCTATCACAGGCGCTCTTATGAAGACCGCATGATAGGGTTCTTTCCCTAATCTTAGGATTTTCAGGTCGACTTCAAAGCTTTCTCGCTGCCTGCCGAAGGCGTTTCTACTCACAGCGATATCCATCAACCCCAGATTACTGAGCAAGATAAGGCCGGCACAGGTGCCCATGATAGGCACCTTTTTTTTCGCAAGATTTTTTATCTCCCTATCTACTCCATACTCTTTCAGCAGTTTCAATATTGTAGTGCTCTCTCCGCCGGGGATTATCAACGCATCCAGTTCTCTGACTTCGTCAGGGTTTTTGACTGCATAGACATCTCCTCTAATGCTTAAATCCTTCATCGCCTGCCTTGTGTGGTGGACATGTTCAGAAACATCCCCTTGCAGGCTGAGAATTCCGATCTTGATCATTTCATCATCTTCAAGAATTCATCGAACAGGTACAGGTTATACCTTGGTCCGGGGTTGGCTTCTGGGTGATACTGTACAGCGGTTATGGGATGCTCTCTATGCCTTATCCCCTCAACGCTCCCATCGTTTAGGTTTATGTGAGTGATCTCAAGGTTTGTGTGCTTTGTGGATTCAGGGTCGACTGCAAAACCGTGATTCTGTGAAGTAATATGTATCCTCTCGGTTTTTAGGTCCTTCACGGGCTGGTTGGCTCCGCGGTGGCCGAACTTCAGTTTGTAGGTTTTGGCCCCCTCAGCTAACGCGATGATCTGTAAGCCGATGCAGATCCCGAACATGGGAACACCTTCCTTGATTAATCCCTTGATCGTTTTTATCACGTAGTCTGCCTTAGTAGGATCCCCCGGACCATTAGAAACAACGACGCCGTCTGCTTCGTAGTTTAGGATCTCATTCAAAGAACTCCTCGCAGGTACCCTGATGACGTTAACGCCCCTCTCCATTAATGCGCGAATTATGCTTTCTTTGGCGCCGCAGTCTAGTAAGGCGATGGTTTTTTTTCCTTTTGCGTCATAGCTTTTAGGTTCTCTTGTGGATACGCTGTTTATAAGATCAAGTTCTGAGATGTTGGGCAGTTTCTCGGCTTTTTCTTTGAGTTCTTCTATCTCTTTTTCTTCGTAGGGGTA
>JAFGDV010000043.1 GCA_016931955.1 Candidatus Altarchaeota archaeon
ACGTCGCAATTCCTCCGTGGACTAAAGTCCACGGTATCCTTGCGAGTTTGTAATGAAACACATAACAATTGCATTAATCACGTCACTGTTGCTGCTCAGCGGATGCACACAGGAAACACCGGAAAATACGACAACACAGACAAAGTACTGCGACGCACAAACACCCTGCACAGAGGGAGACTGCATCCAATTCGAAGAAATGAGTTACGCATACTGCTACACAGGAGACCCCTGCCAAAAATGCCCCACAAAAAAATGCAACATCATAGAAACAAACCCAAAACAGATAACATGCACCACAGAATACTGCACAGAAAAAACACTGGAAAACTGTGACACAAAAAAAGTAAACATAACAGGAGAAATCAAACCCAGCAAAACACTATTCCTATGCAACATAGAAAACAAAACAATAAAATACACGTGGCTAGGAAACTGCATACAAATCACCAACCCAGAAAACATACCACCCGAGACGATAAACAAAAAAGCAGAAATCATCGGCACAATCAACGCCTCCAAAGGAGAAATCTGCGGCGCCACACGAGTCGAACAATGCGCAGGAAAATACCACCCAACAAAGATAAAAATAGAAAAAATCAAAGTCAAAGAAGAAACGACGACTACCATGACGACCACGACAACCATGACGACGACAATAGGCTGCCCACCAATAACAACGCCAAGCCAATGCACAGACACCGACAGAGGAATAGACACACAACAAAAAGGAACAATCACAGGATTCATCGGAATGCCCAGCGCAAGCTACAACCACACAGACACCTGCCTAAACCAGACAACAATAAAAGAATACTACTGCAATAGAACCTGCAACTGCCGCGGAGAATGCATAATCAGAGAGGCCAGCAAAGAAATAAAGTGCCCAGAAGGCTACTATTGTGCTGACGGAGAATGCAAGAAAAACATGTGACCACAAAAAAGAAGACGACTAAGAGAAGTCGTCCTCGTAGGCGGTCACCAGGATAATCCAATCCCAGTCAGGGAAATAAGAGAAAGCCGCAACCTTCCTCTCCGCCTCAGAATCCCAACTATCCTTCCAAGTGTAATAATACACGCCAGTCTCCCAATCACGCAAGTACTCAGCCCTATCAATAATGTCCTGGATGAATAAAGTACCATTCGACATCCTAAAATGTCTGATATTCTCCCCATCCCTCCGCCTCTCGTATGAGAGAACATAGTCCCCATCTGAATCAATAATCCAAAAATAGCCCCGATCCCCAGTAGATACCTTAGCAAGGTTATTCTTCACTGTCTCCTGGTACTCATTCTCAGGAACCCCGACAGCTAATACTCCGATGACCTTATTATTATCATCCCTGATAGGCTCATAGGCAGTCAAATAGTATCCATTAACCATAAATGCCCTACCATAATAAGTCTGACCCTTCATCACCGTCTCATAAACCACGGAATCAGAAGGGATATAAGTGCCGACAGCGCGCGAACCATCCAGATTAAGAACATTAGTGGAGACCCTCAACAAACCATTAGGGATGACCTGAAAAATAGTGGCAGTACCGCCAACCATAGACTGGACGTCGTCAACGACCTCATAGTTATAGGCGACGTCCCTGCCATTGATCTGAAAAGCCGAAACAGATATATCCTGACGCGCCCCAGTGACCTGATTAACCACTGTAAAATCCATCTCCTTCGAAAAATTAAGATATGGTTTGCCCTCAGAATAAAGAACACTCCGAGCAACATTCAAGTCAGAGTTAACCTTGCTCTGAGCAATCTCATAGACGTTCTCAGCATACTTCGAGGCAAGCAAGGCTTCCTCACTCAACCGATCCTCCAAAACAGAAGAATCCCTCCCCTCACCAACACAGCCAACAAACAAAAACAACAACAAAAACGAAAACAAAACACGAAAATCCATAAAAAACTATTACAACAAACAACAATAAAAAGATTAAATACTGGGAGAAGTAAATAGTAGTGAGATGAAAGCAGACCTGAAGACACTACAAATACTAACAACAACACTAATACTGCTATGTGGATGCACCATAGAAGAAACAGAAGACACGACGACGAGGATAAAAGTGAGAACAGTGCCCGAGACAACGACGACCACAACGACAACGACGACAACAACAACCATACCGCCAGGATACTGCATAGACTCAGACAACGGAGAAAACCCCTTCCAAAAAGGAACAACCGAAGAATACGGCGGAGCCACCAGAGAAGACACCTGCACAGACGAAAAAACACTAATAGAATGGGTCTGCGAAAACAACAAAGCAAAAAACATAACACACCACTGCCTACAAGGATGCACAGAAGGAAGATGCCAACTAACAAGCACGACAACGACAACAACAATGACCACTACAACCAAGAAAACGACGACTAGCAGCACAACGACCAGCACAACAACGACAACCACAACGAGCAGTACGACGACTAGTACTACCACGACGACAACAAGCACAACGACTACGACGACTACAACAACTACAACCTCGACGACTACGACGATACCCTACAGGCCGCCGCCGTGCGGCAACTACGGAGACATAGACGATGACGGATACGTGACAGAAGAAGACGTAGAAGAAATAACCCAAAACATGGAAACCACGCCACTGAACAGAGGAGACGTCAACGCAAACGGGATAATAGACCCCACAGACATCGCACTAATAATACAATACGTCAACCGACAAACAGACACCTTCACAGCATGCAGATAAAAAAAAGATGAAGTACACACCCATAGGACGAATACACACACCCTACCGACTGGGAGACGAAGTGCCGAGACAAGCAGCACTATCCGAGACAGAAGGACTCATAGAAGTATACCCAGAATACGCTGAAGGATTGAAGGACTTGGAAGGATTCACACACATCATAGTACTATACCTATTCGACAAAATAAGGGGATACGATCTAACAGTCACAACACCCTGGGACGAAAAACAGAGAGGACTATTCGCAACCAGAGCACCGAGAAGACCCAACCCCATAGGAATATCAACAGTAGAAATAAAAGAGATAAAAGAAAACAAGATAAAAATCAAAGGAGTCGACATGCTAGACCAAACACCCCTCCTAGACATAAAACCCTACATACCAGAAATAGACGAAAGAAAAAACACAAAAACAGGATGGATAGAAGACAAAATACAGAAAAAATGAAAACACTGATAGCATATTATTCAAGGACCGGTAACAACAAAAAAATAGCTGAAAAATTAAGGGAAAAACTAGGATGCGACATAGACGAGATACAAGAAGAAGGAAAACCCGGGCTACTGAAGGCCGGACTAAGCGCCCTACTGAAGAAAAAAACAAAGATCAAGACAGAAAAAAATCCAGAAAACTATGATTTAACAGTGGTGGTTTCACCGATATGGGGTGGCGTGATAACCCCCGCAGCAAGAACCTACCTACAAGAGAACAGTGACAAAATAAAGGAGGTAGCGTTTCTCTCAGTGTCGGGAAGCGGGGAAGAAAACAAGAAAGCATTAGAAGACTTCGAGAAGACGATAGGAAAAAAGACAAAGGCTGCACTTCTATTGAAGGACAAAGAAGAACAAGAAAAAAAACTGGAAAAATTCGCTGAAGGCCTAAAAGACTAACCCAGTTCGCCTACGTCCTCATTCCACAGAGGGGGATTCAAGGCGATAAAGTCACGCATCAACTGAATGCATTCCTTATCGTTTAAGACGACGACCTCCACGCCCCTACTCCTCAGATAATCCTCAGGGCCCTGGAAGTTAACGTTCTCGCCGACAACCACCTTAGGGATCTTGTACAATAGAATGGCGCCACTGCACATGTCGCAGGGCGAGAGAGTGGAGTACAGGATACAACGACGATATTCCTCTGCAGTAAGTCGGCCAGCGTTCTCCAAACAATCCATCTCAGCGTGAAGAGTAGGGCTATTATTCTGAACCCGCCTATTACGGCCCCTTCCGACGATCCTACCATCCAAGACGAGAACCGAGCCAATAGGGATGCCACCCTCATCCAAGCCCTTCCTGGCCTCAACAACAGCCTCACTCAAGAACTCGTCCATTTTTCAAGGGCAGCCTTCAATTCAGGATGAGAGCCGGCATATTCCTGCAAGGAGATGTTCTCCATGACTGCGTCAACGGCCTGACGCATGGCTACTGCACCATTCCGCGTCCCCTGAGGATGACCGTGGACGCCGCCGCCAGCCTGAATGATAACGTCACAGCCCATCAACTCAACCAACGGAGGAACCAATCCAGGATGCAGGCCGCCGGAGCTGACAGGGAAAACAGGTTTAAGGTCGAAGAAAGAGCCAACGATGGCGTCACGGATCCCCAGGACCTCCTGCCTGGGACCCTCCATCTTACCCACACCAGTGCCGATATGCAGCTGATCCACGCCGACAAGACGAGAAAGCTTGGCGAGAACCAACATGGAGATACCATGCTTCTTATTTCTGGTGAAGGCCGCATGCATCGCCCTATGACCATGGATCACAAGACCAAGATCGGCTTTGATAAGAGCCTGAAGACCGGAAAAACCAACAGTGACTATGTCGACCATCACATACCTACCCCCATGATCGCGGACAAACTCAGCTCGACGAAGCATCTCCCCAGTCTCAGAAGAGACATTAGGCATATACACCTTCCCCTCACCAGACTCCTCCTCGGCGCGATCACGAGCCTCCAAGGTTTTAAGGACACGCTCCTCAAAGGGATTAAACCTCTGACTGGTGAGGTTCTCATCATCCTTGACGATGTCACAGCCACCCACCCAAGATTCATAGGCTACCTCAGCATGTCTGCCGGAAGGCAAACCAAGCTTCGGCTTGATGATGGTGCCCACAAGAGGCCTCTTCCTCACCCCAAGAAGACCCCTCACGCCATATATGCCAAACTCAGGACCAGGGAAAGACCTGGCAAGCTTCTTCGGGAAAAAAACGTCGACGAGGCGAAGGTTCTCGACCGCCTTCATGCCGAAGATATTGCCAGCAACACTGCTCAAGATGCAGGGCATGTTCTCGGCCTCGAACAAATCAGAGGGATAGGCTATGGAAACCATTCCTTTGTCTATCTCAAAGACATGAGGACCCAGCTTTTCCCCGATACCAGAGTCCATGGTAGAGATGTCAGTCCAAGTACCGATAGAAGACTCCGCCGCAATATCCTCGCACGCCGATTCGATAGAAGAACCTGGGGAAGGCTCCACAAAAAACCTGCAGACCAGGTCACTACTGGAAGGCCTATAGTTGAGGTCAATGAAAGACATCTTAGATATCACAGAACACCCTTCGTAGAGGGAGTGTCTCCATGGATCACGCGAGAGGCCTCATAGAGTGCCTTAGCTAACGCCTTAAAGCAGGCTTCGACCTTGTGATGGTCGTTGACGCCGTCAACGGTGATGTGTAGGTTAAGTTTACCATTAGAGGTGAAGGAATCGAAGAAGTGGGGGAGAGCCTCCTTAGAGACATCCCCGAGCTTCGCTTCCTTGAACTCTGAGAAAGGGATATCGACCCGAGCATAGGCCCTGCCAGAAAGGTCAAGGGCGACATGCGCCAAAGCATCATCCATGGGAACACAACAAGAACCCATCCGTGCAATGCCCTTCTTGTCATCAAGAGCCTTATCAAGGGCCTGACCCAAGCATATGCCAAGGTCCTCAACAAGATGATGGTCGTCGACTTCAACGTCCCCTGAGGCGTTAATCTTCAAGTCAAAACGAGAATGCTTAGAAAAATTCTCCAACATGTGATTCATGAACTTGAGGGGAGTCTTTATCTCGGATCTACCCACGCCGTCGAGGTTCAATTCAAGGCTTATCTGGGTCTCCTCCGTCTTTCTCACAACATTTGAGGTTCTCATCTTCGCTCAGTAAATATTAAGAACAATATAATTAATACGTTAATTGTATATAGTTATTACACGAATGTGATGATAAATGCTTTCCGTACAAAACGTAAGCAAACACTTTGACGGCATAACAGCAATAAAAGACGTAAGCTTCAAGATAGAGAAAGGGGAGATAGTGGGGTTGGTGGGGCCGAACGGTGCGGGAAAATCAACGCTGCTGAACGTTATAAGCGGGGTCTATCTGCCAGACCAGGGAAAGATCATATTCGATGGAATGGATATAACAGACCACAGCCCAGACAAGGTATGCAAGCTCGGCATAGCGAAGACATTCCAGCTCGTGCAATCCTTCCCGGAGCTGACCGCGTTACAGAACGTGACAGTGGGAGCACTATTCGGGAACTCAGGCAAGATAGGGATGAAAGAAGCCAAAGAAAAAGCGGAGAAAAAACTGGAATACGTAGGCTACCCGATGGAGAAAAAAGACCACCAAGTGAAAAACCTGAACGTCGTCGAACTCAAGAGGATACAGCTTGCAAGGGCCCTGGCAACCGACCCGAAGCTGATCCTATTGGATGAAGTAACCACTGGATTGAACCCGAAGGAAAGCAATGATGCTGTCTCCTTGATACAGAAGATCAGGGGAGAAGGGATAACGATACTGATGGTAGAGCACGTGATGAGGATCATAATGAATGTCTCGGACAAGATAGTGGTACTACACCACGGAGAAAAGATGGCTGAAGGAACACCCAAGGAGATAGCAAAAGACGACAAGGTCATAAACTCCTACCTTGGGGAAAAAACCTACATGTGACAAAATGCTCGAAGTAAAAGAACTGAGTGTATTCTACGGAAAGGTGCAGGTGATCTGGGACACAACATTCAAGGTAAAAGAAGGAGAGGTTGTGACATTGCTGGGCTCCAACGGAGCGGGGAAGACAACGACAGTAAAAACCATACAGGGACTGCTCAAACCGAAAACAGGGACAATAAAATTCAACGACAAAAAAATAGGGGGGCTGCCGGCGTACAAGATAGTTGAGGAAGGGATCGCTTTGGTCCCTGAGGGAAGGGAGATCTTCCCTAAGATGACTGTGCAAGAAAACCTTGCACTGGGGGCGTATGTTTCAAGGGCGAAGGAAAAGATAGGTGAAAACCTCGGATGGGTATTCTGTCTCTTCCCGAAGCTGGAGGAGAGGAAAAAACAATTGGCTGGAACCATGAGCGGCGGAGAACAGCAGATGCTCGCCATAGCCCGCGCATTGATGTCGAAGCCACGGCTGCTGATGCTGGACGAGCCCTCACTGGGGCTTGCGCCGATGATAGTATTACAGGTCTTTTGCATAATCGAAAAACTTAAAGAAGAAGGGGTTACGATCCTGCTCGTAGAGCAGAACATACACCATGCCCTCGAGATCTCAGACAGAGCCTACGTCATGGAGAAAGGAAAGATCATATTGGAAGGAAAAGGTGTAGAACTGCTGAAAGACAAATACGTGAAAAAAGCCTACCTAGGAGCCTGACCTGAAACGTGACCTGATTTTTCCTGGAATAGAAACGAATCCCCTGGGTAGGAATATTATCGTCAAAATCAGTATCAAACCGATGATGACTAAGTGCTCGTAGACCAGGCCGAAGGATTTAAGACCATCCCAGATAACCGTTATAATGAAGGTGCCTATTATCGGTCCTTCCACCGTGAAAAGCCCTCCGCTGATGCAGTAGATAATCGGCCTGAATGAGTTCTCAACGCTGTATATCTCAGGGGTGAGATAGCCAGTGTGGTGAATCATCAATGCACCAGCAACCCCCGTGAAAAAGGCGCTCAAAGCAAAGCCGATGAGCTTATACTTCACTGTATTTATTCCCATGACCTTCGCCTCCAATTCATTCTCCCGGATCGCCTCAAAGGCCAGACCAACCTTGGACTTCAACACCCTATCGATCACGTAGATGACAAACAAGGCAAATACGAGGATCACATAATACTCTATCTGGTATCTCATCAGAGTTTTCACAAATGGATCCGTTATCTGGGAATCCGTTATGGACACAAGATGTTTCGTCGGCAGCCCATCATGCCCGCCAGTGATTTCTTTCAATTCCAGTGTCACCGTATGGATTATCACAGCAAAACCAAATGTGACCATCGCAAGAAACCACTCCCTAAGGCGGACACAAGTCAAACCGATGAACACACCCACCACAGCCGCAAACAATCCGCCGACAAAGACAGTCAATATAGTTGACTGAATCAATACTAAACTGCCTCCGACGTTGATCGCCCAAAGCCCGGACAGATTCAGGAACTTAGCGGTTAACACAGAAGAATACGCTCCAAGACCGAGAAATGCCGCATGCCCCAGTGAGCCCTGCCCGGAGTAGGTGAGGAGATTCCATGCGGAAGAGTACATTATAAAGACGCACATGATGATCAGTATCTCAAGCATCGCGCTGTTGATCCGAAGAACCAGGGGAAGAGAGAAGGCTGCGACAACTACAAGGAAGGCCAGGACCGATCTAATTAGGCTCATTTTCATTCACCCCTCTCCCCGAACAGACCCTGAGGCCTAAGTATCAAAACAATGATCAGGATAAGGAATGACACTGAATTCTGCCAGGACAGGAATGAGATGTCTGCGGGCAGGTTCAGGAAGGTTAAAGTGTTGGCTGTTTCCGTCCACAGAGCATTCAGTAACACAAGCAGGGGGTTTTCAGCCAGCCCGAGAAGCAGTCCGGCTAAGATGGCTCCTTGGATGCTCCCCAGACCGCCTATGATTATCACAGCGAACGCTTTTATAGCAGGCGCCGAGCCGATGTATGGATTGAAGTTTATGCCTGATATGCACCACAGGGCGCCAGCAGCAGCTGCTAACGCAGAACCAAGACCGAAGCTTATCATGTCCATGCGCTCCACGTTTATACCCATCAGCATCGCAGCCTCCCTGTTCTGGCTCGTAGCCCTCATGGCCCTCCCAAGGGTTGTCTTCTTAAGGAAGACCTGCAAAAGAACTAATAACACCATAGTTATGCCTATGATTATTAGGTAATCCAGTGGGATCTGCCTTGAACCAAGGCTTATCGAATCAAATTCAAATGGACTCCGTATCGTCCTAGAACCGGTTCCCCAGATAAGCGCCACAGCGTTCTGCAGCAGATATATGAGGCCGAGGCTGAGGAATATCTCATTCAGCTTGCCGGTACCCATGATCGGCCTAAACCCCAGCCGCTCAATAAGGATTCCGACAAAAGCCATCAAAAAAACTGATATTGGGATCACAAGGTAAGGGTTCAAGTCAAAGAATTCATGTATGAAGAAGGTGAAATACATCGACAGCATAAGAAGCTCGCCGTGAGCGAAGTTCACAACCTTCATGACGCCAAAGATCAGGTTCAACCCGATCGCTAAGAGGATGTAGATACAGCCAGCCAACAGCCCCCAGATGGTTATCTGAACCAAGCTACCCAGATCCATTTAGCATATGCCCTAATAAGAATAGGAATAGGTAAATAAAGTAAAAAAAAGAAAAAGGGTTATGAAACAGGCCTACTGACCCGGCTCATACCAATCAGGCAATACAAAATCAGCCTCCTTCAGATGGGCGGGCCACACAATAACCGGCCGTGTCTCGCCCAGGGACTCATTCCATCTCAACTGCTCCATGTAGAACAGGAATTTGCTTTCCCTGTAGTCGTCAGAGAAGCTTATTACGCCGCCTTCCATGGCCTCGATGAACTCAGGCATCTCTAACGCATCTAATTCATCCCTGACCGCTGCCTTATCCAGTGTGCCTGCGTTCTCGATCGCCTGGGCTGCTATGTACACTCCCTCATACGTTGAAGCACCCATCATGCTCGGAAAACTGCCGAACCTGGCTTTGAAGTCGTCCTTGAACTTCATGGCGGCCTTATATACCGGCCTGTCCGGAACAGCGTAGGGCCCGAATCTGCTCTCCTGTATCGAATAATCACCCCACTTTCCAACACCAGTATAGTAGTCAGGGTCATCGTTGCACTCAATCGATAGGAAGAGCGAGTTCATGCCAACATCCCTCCTGCCCTGAAGAACCAACGGGGATTGCTCGTTAAGGACCGCCCCAGGATATATTATATCCGGCTTAGCGTCCTTCAACACAGTCAGAACCGTTTGATAGGCTGTTTCACCCGTCTTGAACTTCTCGGCAGCCACGATCTCCATGTTGAGGTTGTTTCTCTCTATCGCGTTCTGCGCCCCACTGTAAACGCCTTCACCGAACTTGCTGTCCTCATAGGCGATCCCGATCAGGATCTTCCTGTTAGAGGGCAGATTGAAGCGCTGGTATATTAAAGGCTTCACAACAGCGTCCACGAAAAGCAGTGTTGCTTCTGCATAGTCATCCGTGGTAGGGCAGTGATGGAAGAAATAGGATGTGTCAATATCCGTCCTCCTCGTGATAACAGAAGAGGATGCGCCAGTTATTATGAAGGGCACTTTGTTTTCTGATGCAACCACCGAATCAGCGTATGTTGTTCCGCTGGAGAAACCACCAACAAGTATATCAACGTTGTCCTCGGTGATAAGCTTCGTTACCGCCTTGACCCCCTCTTGAGGATCCGACTGCACATCGCCCTTAACTAATTTGATCTGCATCATAACGCCGTTGACGTTAACGCCGCCCTGGGCGTTTATCTCATCCGCGGCAAGGGTAGCAGCCTGCCACATGTCGTTGCCGGTAGTGCTCATCCCACCAGTCAAGGGAGCCACAATACCAATTTTTATCTCATTCCTCTCCACAGCACCGCCGCCGGTATCAGTCGACTGCTGCGTACAACCCAAAAAAAACAAAACAAAAACACACAAAGCCGTTAAAAAAAATCTCCTATCCAATTTAGATAACACCTCCTTATCTATTGAAATAGATGTTTTATAAAGCAGATTTCAGACCTCCCTCAGATCAACAACCCGCTTAGCTTTGCCTTCGCTGCGCTGGATGCTCTTAGGCTCCACCAATTCCACAACGGCAGAAACACACAATCCCTCCCTTAGTTCACGCTCAAGCCTATTCTTCAAGTCTCGGAGAGCTACCTCACTCCCCCTAAAGATCTCCTCCGTTACCTCCACCCTGAAGTTGAGGGAATCCATGGAAGCCTTCCGGTCCACGATGATCTGATAGCTGTCCCCGATCCCGGGGAAACCCAAGGCAATGTCCTCGAACTGCGAAGGAAAGACGTTAACGCCCCTGATGATCAACATATCATCAGTCCTGCCCCTAATCCTTGAGATCCGACCATGGGTCCTGCCGCAGGAACACTCTTCATCTACGAAAGCGG
Source organism: Candidatus Altarchaeota archaeon (assembly GCA_016931955.1). Classification (GTDB taxonomy): domain Archaea; phylum Altiarchaeota; class Altiarchaeia; order IMC4; family QMZM01; genus JAUWTD01. The sequence goes on from JAFGDV010000043.1 coordinate 11,163, forward strand.
TAAGGTCGCCTGTCCGATACCTAAGCAAGGGAAGACCCTCCCTCGTCAGGGTTGAAAGGACAAGCTCGCCTTTCTCCACAGCATTGCCCTCAGAGTCAACGACCTCCGGGAGGAAGTGATCACGCCACAGATGCATTCCGCTTTTCTCCTCACACTCTATGCAGACACCGGGACCGCACATCTCAGAGAGGCCATAATTGTCAAATGCATCAATACCGAAACCGAATTCGATCTTCTTCCGCATGGACTCAGACCAGGGCTCGGCGCCGAAGACACCAATGCGCAGACTAAGATCATCCCCCCTCAAACCCATCTCCTCCATGACCTCCGCCATGTGCAAGGCATAACTCGGAGTAGAGCTGAACACGGTCGTCTTCAGATCCAGCATCGTTGTAAGCTGCCGCTTCGTGTTGCCTGCGCCGGCAGGGATGACCATAGAGCCAATACGCTCAGCCCCCTGCTGAAAACCGAAGCCACCGGTAAAGAACGCAAAGTTATAGATCAACTGTACGACGTCCTGCTTAGTGACGCCGACCATATACAGTTCACGAGCCATCAACTCAGACCAATTATCGAGGTCATTCCTCGTATAAGGGAAGATCTTCGGCTTACCCGTGGTGCCGGAAGAAGCATGGATCCTGACAATCTCTTCAAGAGGGACAGCGGCCAAACCAAAGGGATAATTATCCAATAGATCCTGCCGGGTGGTGAAAGGCAACTTAGAGATATCCTCCAAGGATTTGATGTCGTCGGGTTTAATACCCAGGTCATCGAATCTACGGCGATAAAAGGGGACCCTGGAATAGCATATCTTCGCTGTTTTCCTGAGCCTTTTCAACTGGAGGGCCTCCAGTTTCTCATGATGCAGGGTCTCCGTCTTTTTGTCCCAGAACGGCATATTATAATAAATACTCTACAATAAATATATCGGAAAAAAACGGGGTGGAAAAATGTACTGGAACAAGGAGGCTGAGACCCTTAAACCGGACGAACTAAAGAGGCTGCAGGGGAAGAGACTGAGGAAACTGGTAAAATACGTATACGACAGATCCGCATTATATAGAAACAAATTCAAGGAAGCAGGGATAAAGCCAGCTGATATAAAAGAGATCTCAGACATAACAAAGCTGCCCTACACGACGAAGCAGGATTTACGGGACAACTACCCATTCAACATGTTCTGCGTCCCAATGGAGGAGATCGTGAGAATACACGCATCCTCCGGGACAACAGGGAAACCAACAGTCGTAGGCTACACGAGGAACGACATAGACATGTGGACTGAGGCGATGGCGAGAACAATAGTGGCGCCAGGAGGCTCAAAGAAGGACATACTGCATAATGCGTACGGCTACGGTCTGTTCACCGGCGGCCTGGGATTCCACTACGGCGGAGAACGAGTAGGTTGCGCAGTTATCCCAGTCTCCGGAGGGAACACCAAAAGACAGCTATTACTGCTGAAAGACTTCGGGGGAACTATTCTTTCATGCACGCCATCATACTCAATATACCTAGCCGAGGCCGCAGTCAACGAAGGCATGGACCCCAAAGAAGACTTCAAGCTGAGGGTAGGAATATTCGGGGCAGAACCATGGTCCAACGCTATGAGAAAGAGGATAGAGGACGCACTGGACATTAAGGCGACAGACGTTTATGGATTGTCGGAGATATGCGGGCCAGGTGTTGCACAAGAATGCGAAGAACAGGCTGGCGCACACATCTGGTCAGACCACTTCTATCCAGAGGTGATCGATCCAAATACAGGGGAACAGGTTGGTGAAGGAGAACAAGGAGAACTGGTATTCACGACACTGACAAAGGAAGGCATCCCATTGATAAGGTACAGAACCAGGGATCTCACGGTGTTAGACCACGAAAAATGCGCGTGCGGAAGATACCATCCAAGGATGCTGCGTATCAGGGGAAGATCAGACGACATGTTGATCATTAGGGGAGTGAACGTTTTCCCCTCACAGATAGAGCATGTCTTGATGAAGTTCTCAGACTTCGCAGCACACTACCTGCTGGTGCTTGGAAAAAAGGGTCCCTTGGACACCCTAACGGTGAAGGCCGAAGTCACACCCGAAGTGATCAGCGACAAAGTCAAGGACATGATGAAGCTAAAGGCCGCACTGAAATCCGAGCTAGAGCAGGCGTTGGGCATCTCCATCGACGTAGAATTAGTGGAACCTGGAACCATACCAAGGAGCGAAGGAAAAGCCGTCAGAATAAAAGACGAAAGAGGTGATTTATGATGATAAAACAGATCTCTATCTTCATGAAAAACGAGCCAGGAAGGCTGCTGAAGGTTACCAAGATACTTGCTGATTCAGGAATAGACATCAGGGCATTGACTGTCGCAGAGACAGCAGACTTCGGAATACTGAGGCTGATAGTCAACGAACCAGACAAAGCCTATAGAGTATTGAAGGAGAAAGAAATCGCGGTAGTAGAACACGACGTCTTAGGCGTGGAAGTAAACGACAGACCAGGCGGTCTCGCAAGGATAGCTGAAATACTCAACAACGAAGGGATCAATATAGAATACATGTATGCGTTCGTCACCAAAAGCCACGAAAAAGCCTACGTAGTCTTAAGATTGGATGACCTCGAAAAGGGGAAAAAGATACTGGAGAAAAAAGGCATCAGACTGGTGACAACAGAAGAACTGAGCGAAATCTAGACCAGGAGTGACAGATATTGACGAGGATTATCTGATAGGATCTTCACAGCATCCTCTCCGAGAATCCTCTCCAACTCTTTTCTCTCCCTTCCAGGATCGGTCCAGGGGAAATCTGTTCCAAATATTACTCGCTCCAAGCCGATCTCATCGACAACAGAAAGAAAATCCTTATCTGGAAGATTCCTGGGACAGAAGGCAGTATCATACCACACATTCCTGTAACCGGTAACGCAATGGAGGGAATCCCAGGTCTTATAGCCGCCAAGATGAGCCAGCTGAATCACAAGATCAGGGAAGGACTCCAAGACTTGGGTGAAGTGCATGGGGTGAGCATACATGGGCTCGAAATGCAATACCTCATCACCGCAGTGGAACGCCAAGCCAAGATCAAGCTCAGATAATCTCTCATAGATCGGGAAAAAACGTTCATCATCTGGATAAAAACGGTGAGCATTAGGCTGCAACTTTATACCGAAAAGACCCAGTTCTTTGATGCGCTCCAATTCATCTAAGGGATTCTCAAAGGTGGGATGCAGGCCGCCGAAGAATAAAAGGTGGGGATTAGATCTCTGGGTTTCCGCGCACCAATCATTGAAGGAAACAACATGCTCGGGACGGTTTATCGACGAAAGAATCAAGGATTTGTCTATTCCACCAGAGTCCATCGCCGAGAGGATGCCTTCCACTGTTGCGGGATGCGCCGCCTTCGCTCCATAGACCTCCTCTATTCTTGGAACGACTTTGGCTGCGACCTCGTCAGGGTATATGTGGGCGTGACAGTCCACTATAAAGGCTTCAACCATAATAGGACTAAAGATTACGTAGATAAAAAAAAAGGTCGGTTTCAGTTTCTGTTACAGTTGTTTCAGTCTAGGATATAGCGTGTTTCATCGAAGTAATCAAAAAAAAAAGAGGTGAAATTGGATGGAAAAAAAGTTTCTGGTTGCCGGCTTCGCAGCCCTCCTCATAGCAGGATTTGTGGTTGCTGGGGCTACGATGCGCGGCGGAAGACCGGGTCTTCCAGGGGCTCCTGGAGATCATACAGCCATGCTGCAAGACCTCGGTTTATCCGAGAACTCAACCCCTGAGGAAGTAAGAGAAGCCATGTTTAACAGGAGACTGGAGGAACTAGGCCTGACGGAGGACTCCACAATAAAGGAGCTGAGGGAGGCTATGGAAGCAAAGAGTCAGACCATGGGGGAGGAAAGACTGATGGACTTAAAGGAAAGGCTTGGCCTATCAGAGGACGCAACCGAGGAAGACATAGAGGAAGCCCTCAAAGAAAAACAGGGAGACTGTAAGGTATTTGGCCGCGGGAGAGGACCACATGACAGGGGAATGGGACTCTCCATCTACGACATCATTTGAGGACAAACCCGCACACAAGATGTGCAGCGTGTCCTCTTCTTTTATTTTTCTAAACCGATATAGTAAGGTGTGAGGTGAAACAGGTGAGTACAACAACAACACTCTTCAATCGTACCGCAAGAGAGTTAATGGATCGAGGTCGAGCACCCTTCTTCGGGCCTGAATTATTCGGCATACCGACCTTCTACCTATGGAATCTGTTGGTGGTATTGATCATCGCGTTGATCTTCTACTGGCTCCTAAGAAGCTCAAGAATACATGAAACCCCGATGGATGTCTTAAAGAAGAGATACGTTCGAGGAGAAATAGACAAAGAAACCTTTGAGGCCATGAAAAAGGACATAACGGATTGAAGATGGAAGTCTCCGAGAAGCGGCTTGCTGTGGCAATAATCGCGGTATTCTGTCTGGGCGTGATGCTCTCCATAATAAACGGATACTACATAGAGGATACCGGGTCCTCGATACCCTTGACGGTCTACGCCATGACCGCCGTCGCAATGGTTGTTGGGGCGTTAATCGTCCTATTGTTCCAGTGGAAGATCAGCCAGAAACAGATGCAACGACTACTGAAAGCACTGCCAGAGGACGAACACAAGATAGTTGAATTGCTACTGAACGACGGGAAGATGGAGCAAACATATATTGTGGCGGAAAGCGGCCTCTCGAAGGTGAAGGTTTCAAGGATCCTGGCGAAACTGGAGCAGAGGAAGGTAATAGAGAAGAAACCCTTAGGGAACACCAATTTGATAAAGCTAAGGATATGACACTGCAAGGCTGTTTCATTTTATGTTACAGGAGTTTCAGTGCAGGTTATAGGTAGTTTCATCGTTCTACTTGCATAGGTGAGGGAAAAACATGGAGAAGACATGCACAATACTATGTATCCTCATCATATGCTGCGGATGCCTGAGCAGCCAGGAAACGGTTCAAGAGGAAGAACGGGAAATACCCCAAGGAGGGTATGGTGGGAGAAAACCCCCAGGCAATATGACACCAGATATGAGGCCTCCTGGCAATATGACTCATGGTATGAGAGGACTGGGCTTGGATATGACAGAACACGATCTAGATGGTGACGGCCTTCTCAGTGAGGAAGAAATGATCGCTGCCCGAGAAGCCATGATGGATAATCCTCGATTCATCGAGAGAATCGACTCAGACGGAGACGGCATATTAAACGAAGAAGAAAAAAACAAAAAACCAACTCAATAAAGGTGATAAAAAAATGGGAAAAACAACAACGTATGGGATTATTGTGTTGTTCCTATTCGCTGTAGGGGCATGCGCTGTCAGCGCATATGATGCGACGAATGTGGTAGTAGACTTCGACAAAACAGAGGCTGATGAAAGCCTGCTAGCAGGCGAAAGCGGCGTCCTGAATCTGGTCATAAAAAATACTGGAGACTATGACGCAGAAGACGTTGAAGTATGGATTCAAAGTAATGCAAAAATAACCTCAAGTAAGAGGCTCTACGTAGGGGTGATAGAAGGCGGAGAGTCTAAAACCCTGCTTTTAACGCTGAAGGTAAATGACGACGCAGCCACGGGGCTCGCAGTCATACCAGTAGAGATAAGCTACGACGGATACGATAAATACGAGAGACGGAAATATGACCAGCACACGAGCTGGCAGATCCCTCTTAGGATAGAAGGCGACCCGCTGTTTCAGGTAAAACCAGCTAAGACGACATTCTACAGAGACAACGTGGATGAGCTGATTCTACAAGTAAAAACAGAGAACTCTGTGAGGAACCTGCAGGCAACCCTGACATCAGAATGCCTGACCATAATAGGCTCGTCTAGGGCGTATATTGGAGACATCAACACTGGGAAAGAATTCAACATAACATATGATATAAAGCCGACCGAGGAAGGGGCGTGCACCGCAGATCTGACGCTAAGCTATTCAGATTCCTTCGGCAGCAAGACAAGCGACGAAATAAACATCGGATTAAACATCGAGGAAGCCGGAGTAGATTTCAGGATAACGAACATCAGTTATGATGCGACGGGTCCGGGCCAGACCATGAAACTAAGGCTTTCAGTGAAGAACGTAGGAGAAGCAGATGCAAAGGACACAACCCTCTCCCTGTCGCTCTCAGACCCCTTCACGACAGCGGACACAACGGAGAAATATGTTGGAAGAGTGAATGCGGGAGAAACAGTGGACGCAGAATTCAATCTTGCGGTCTCATGGGACGCTGAAACAAAGGTATACTCTGTCCCACTGAACATAGGATACAAGGTCGGCGGTACATCATACACTGCCAAGAAAGACGTTGGAGTGGACGTTGGTGGACAGGTCAGGTTGGAGATAATCAATGTAGAATCCAGCAGGGGCTCGCTGCAGGTCGACGTAGCCAACGTAGGCACCAGGACCGCGGAGAGCATTAAGGCGACATTAGTTGTCGGGGATGGAGCAAGATTTGTGAGCTCTTCCACCGCAAGCCAGACAACACGCCAGACCGGCGGCGGCTTAGGAATAATACCTGGAATGGGTCGCAGCAGACCCACTACTTCAGGGGATACTGGAAACACCGACCAAACACCCCAAGCTATGGAAGCAACGAACACGTCAGGTCAACCCCAGACCTACGTCGCCTATAAGTCGGACATCAAGCCGACAAAGCAGACCACGTTCACATTCGACGCCAGCATCTCAGGGACAGCAACCCTGGTCTTCGAATACACTGGAGCCAACAACGAGAGGATAACTCAGAGAGAACAGATAAGCCTGGGTGGAACGAACTCTATGACTGGAGTGACTGGATTCACTGCGGCAACAGGCTCCAGGGGCAGCACCGGAATAACAACATATCTCATCTACGGAGTGGCTGTTTTGGTGGTTGTTTTCGTCGCATATAAGTTGTATAGGAAACGAAAGAATAAGTGAAGATGATAGACGTAGCCTTAAAGAACGTATTCCGGCAGAGGGTGAGAAGCGGCCTCACCATACTGGGGATAGCGATAGGTATAGGCTTGATCCTGGCATTAGGCGCCATCGGCGAAGGACTGAACAAACAGATCAGGGAATCATTCGGCGACATAGCAGGAGTCATAGACGTCAGAGCCGATTTTGAAAACGATGAAGGCATCAGCGACGACGTGATCGAAGGAATAAAGAAGATCGATGGTGTGACCAGCGTCGTACCTGTCGGAGAATACCAGATCAGAAGAGGAAGCCGAGGAATGGGCGGCATGATGTTCAGGTTCGGGGGAGTTGGGGGAGCATCTATGACCTTCACCGGCATATTCCCAGAAGACCAGGACTACCTCATAGGGGAGCATATCATAGCGGAGGAAGGCAGGAAGCTCGACGAATCAGATGATAGAGAATACGTTGTTGTCTTAGGTAGCACTACTGCAGAAAACCAGTACCTCAACCTAGGGGATGAGATCGAGTATGAGAGGAGAGAGGATGGAGAAGACGAAGAAATAGAGAGCTACTACTTTGAGGTGATAGGTATCCTGGAAGAAACCGGAGACAGCAGCATAGACGAAGCCGCTTTTGTACTATTAAGGACGATGCAGGAACTCGAAGACGACGAAACAATAACCAGCCTTAAGGTCAGGATCAGCGACGTCGAATTGGTCGAGACCATCACGGAAGACATAAATTACTACTCCGATGAAGTGATGGCGTCCTCACCTCTGTCGATGGTCAGGAACATGGAGTCGACGCTTTCGACGCTGCAGATGGCAGTCTACGGGATCGCTGCAATATCCCTCCTAGTCGGCGGCATCGGGGTCATGAACACGATGATCATGTCGGTTATGGAGCGCAGACGAGAGATAGGGGTGATGAAAGCCATCGGGGCGACAACGACGACCATACTTATTCAGGTACTTGAGGAGTCAGCTTTTCTGAGCGGAATAGGCGGATTAACAGGTCTTATGCTCGGCTACGCCTCAACAGGGATCATAACACAGTACACGACCTTTACAACTATACTGACGCCGGAACTCATCTCCTTAGGCCTGGGGTTTTCAGTGATACTTGGCATGGGTGCTGGATTATATCCCGCATGGAGTGCTTCCCAATTGGATCCAATAGAGGTGCTGCGATATGAATAATGGAGAAATAGTCTGCACGGGCCTGGTTAAGACCTACAATGTGGGACAACCTAATGAATTCAAGGCACTTAGGGGCTTGGACTTAACACTATCCGAAGGCGAATGTGCAAGCATCATCGGGCCCTCAGGTTCTGGGAAATCAACGCTCCTGAACTTGATGAGCTGCCTTGACACGCCAACAGAAGGCGAAGTCTACATAGAGGGTATTGACATCAATTCATTGAACGGCTTCGAGAAGGCCCGGCTTAGAAGAGAGAAACTGGGATTCATCTTCCAGCAGTTCAACCTCATAAGGGGGATGACATCCTATGAGAACATCGAGCTACCCATGAGATTCAAGGGTCTGCCCCCCAAGGAGAGGAAGAAGCGAGTCACCGAATTATTAGATCTCTTCGGCTTGGAGGGAAAGGAAAGAAACAAACCCACCGAATTATCTGGAGGAGAACAACAGAGGGTCGCGATCGCAAGGGCACTGGCTAACAACCCAAAGATCATCCTAGCAGATGAACCAACCGGAAACCTTGACACAAAAACAGGGGAAAAAATAATGGACCTGCTCCTGAGACTTAACCAAGAGGAAAAGAAAACACTCGTCATCGTAACCCACGATCAGAGGATAGCACAGCAAACATGCAAGGTGGTAGAGATACAAGACGGCAGAATAAAATAGGGACAAATCAACCCGCAGTCGGATCGCTGACCCTCCCCAGGAACAGGATATTCCCAGAGGACTTCTGCTGGATAATAAAGATGAAGGGGTGATCTGCGTTAAAGATTATCCTCTCCTGTGGTTCTGGCGTGGCACTCAAAGTCATTATCACCGCCGTAGCCGCAGCAGCCTCCGTGCCCTCCTCATTAACCCCGACGAAGGCCTGATGGATGACGCTGCTTATATAGAGGTCGCGTTTCCCATCCATCCCAGAGAAATCCGCCTCATATGAGAATGCAGTCAGCATGCCCATCGCCTTTAAGGTTTCGGCCATAAAATACTTGGTCTCGAACTTGAATCGGGGCAGATAGAGTTCATCTATCTTCTCCTCCCTGAGGGCCTTCCGCCACGCTGAGAGCTTCTCTGCGGAGAGAGACTCCTCCAAGGAAGTTATGTCGTCGTCTTTAGGTAGGAGTATCAGCATCGACAGTTCACCGCCGGAATAAGGCAATTCCAGGATCTGCGCATCAGCAGTTTCAGTGTAGTTGAAGTCTTCCATGAACATGGACATCATATCAACTTTGACTGTTTTCTCTCCACCCACCCTAAAGTCGCGTTCCTCAGTCAGCGATTCATTAAACTGCTTAACCCAGGTGCCTTTAAAGTATATCGCATTGGTGAGGACCAGACGCGTCAAAGGAGTGATAGCTCCAGACGGGATCAGATCCTTTATCTTGTCGTTCGTGTGCTCTTCAACCCAACTATTTATTGTCATGCGAGACTTCTCTGTTTCCAAGACAAAGTCCAAGTTCGTCGCTTTTCCACTATAGTATTCTTCTACGACTTTGAAGTATTCTGGAAGGAACACAAAGTCTCTCTGCGCCCACAAGGCGTTCGCAGTGCTCAGTGCATACGCCTTTCCTTCTCTGTTGATCTCTGCGTTGGCTGCGGAGAAACCTTGCCTGCGCCCAGAATCATTCTCCGGGAAATGGAAGACTGCCTGGATCTCCTCCGCCGTCTCTCCTCGAGCACCCTCATAGGTCATAGCCAGAGCAGATGAGATACTATAAGGCGAAAAAAAGACGTTACCTTCCTGCGACTTATATTCTGAGTAGAGTTCGAAGGCGAACCGGTTGTTGGCTTCCACGACGCCGGATGCGGAGCTAGATGTTGTATTATCCCTATTTTCCTGCGTATCGATGCAGCCGCATAGGAAGACATCCAATACGAGCGCTGCAATAGTCAATGAGATCATAATCTTCAAATCCATGTTATGATATTATTCGCCCAATTATAAAGATTTTTCGGTTTATTTCGGCTTAGACCTCAAGATATTATTGATGGAATATGATGATGGGATACTGAAGGAATATTACCGCAGATCGTATTTCGCAGTAGACGGGCTCTGGTTCATGAAGGTTGAAGAGGATTCTTCGTTCGAGAAAGCCCTGGAGTTGGACGAAAAGGTCTGGCGTGTTCTGCCGAAGATACAGGCGAGGAAGGTGAAGGAGCTCCTGGGGATAGATGGAGATTCAGTAAGAGATCTGATAAAGGCGCTGGAGTTGAAGTGGACGGCTGAAGACTACGGCTTCAAGGTGGTTAAGAGGGGGAAAGATCACGCTGAAATACACCTAAAGAAATGCCCATGGTACGAGCTGATGAAGAAATCCGGGAGAAAGCATCTGGCTGAGCAGATCGGGGGACTGATATGTACGACCGAATACGGTGCTTGGGCGAAGGAATTCGATCAGAGAATAGAATTCAAGCTAGAGAATATGCTCTGCCGAGACGATAAACCATGCAGGCTGACATTTAAGTTAGGAGACGAATAAGATAACGATGACTGAAAGAAGACTGCTGTCTGGGAATGAGGCGATAGCAAGAGGCGCTATAGATGCGGGAATTTCGATCGCGACATCCTATCCTGGAACGCCTTCAACAGAGATCCTGGAATACATAGCAGCAAACGCTGACGGAATACACGCTGAGTGGTCGGTTAACGAGAAGGTGGCGCTGGAGACAGCCATCGGAGCATCATATTCAGGAGTTAGGGCAATATGCTCGATGAAGCACGTTGGGGTGAATGTGGCAGCAGACCCCCTGATGACCCTAGCATACACTGGAGTCAAAGGCGGTTTAGTGTTGGTTGCAGCCGATGATCCAGGAATGCATTCATCACAGAACGAGCAGGACTCACGGCACTACGTGAAGGCGGCGAAGATACTCTGCCTCGAACCATGTGACTCACAGGAGGCCTACGATATGAGCAAGGAGGCCTTCAACATCTCAGAGGAGACCAAGCTGCCCATAATGCTGAGGACGATGACTAGGATATCACATACTAGCTCTCCTGTGAACGTGGAGAAAGCGGAGAAGAAAAAGAAGCCCTCCTTAGAGATAGATGCCAGAGAATGGGTCATGGTCCCAGCAAATGCGCGTGTAAGACATAAGGTGTTGAATGAAAAACAGCCCCTTCTGAGGGAGTTGTCTGAAGGATCAAGGTTCAACAAGGTAGTGAAGAAAGGAAACGAAAAAAAAGGCATCATCGCGTTCGGTTCAGCATACAACTATGTTGGAGAATTCTACGATGGAAGGTCTGCGCTGCTGAGGGTGTCAACGTATCCGTTCCCTATGAAGATGATCAATGAATTCTTGGAGGATCTGGAGAAGGTCATTGTCTTAGAGGAAGGAGACCCGCTGCTGGAGGAAGCTGTAAGGTGTCTCCACTCCAACGTGCATGGGAGATTAAACGGAGAAGTACCCCTGGAGGGAGAGCTCACGCCAGAGATAGCGGCAAAGGTCTTAGGTAAGGGCACTCCAGGAGAGAAAAAACCAGGGATAGATCTGCCTCCAAGGCCGCCGCGTCTATGCCCAGGATGCCCCCACCAGAGCCTATACAATGCACTGAAGAAGGTGGAGACCTCAATCATCACAGGGGATATTGGATGCTATACTCTAGGGGTGAGGTTTGGAACACTGCATACTTGTCTGTGCATGGGCGCCGGCATAAGCCAGGCAGCTGGAATATCCCACACAGGAATAGGGAAGGTAGCAGCAGTAATAGGAGAGTCAACGTTCCTCCACTCAGGAATAACGGCATTGATGAATGCGGTCTACAATAAGGCGAATATGTTGGTGATAATAATGGACAACAGCGCAGTAGCTATGACAGGACACCAGCCGACACCTCTAACAGGGGTCACGGCGACAGGGGATATGGGAGGAAAGATCACGCTAGAGGAAATAGTGAAGTCATGTAATGTCGCCTCCGTGGATGTGGTAGACCCATACAAGGAGGTCGAAGTCGAGAAATTGCTCAGAAAGAGACTGGATGAAAAAGGAGTTAAGGTAGTCATCTCACGCGGACCATGCATCATCATCAAGAAGAGGATGACGAAATGAAGTACAACATGCTCATAGTCGGAGTGGGCGGGCAGGGAATACTGCTGGTTTCTGAGATAATCTCAAAGGCGGCGATGAAAAGCGGGTTTTACGTGAAGAAATCCGAGACCCATGGAATGGCTCAACGCGGGGGCTCAGTTATGACGCACATAAGGTTCGCTGACGAAGAAGTCCACAGCCCATTGATTCCAAAGGGTTCATTGGATATGCTGCTAGCATTCGAACCACTGGAGGCTCTAAGGTACCTCAGCTACCTCGGAGAAGACTCCAAACTCATAGTGAACAGCAACCCAGTGAATGTGGAAAACTATCCACCAATCGAGGAAGTCCTCAAAGAGATCAGAAAACAGGAGAACTCACTCCTAGTTGATGCGAAAAAGCTTGCAATAGAAGCAGGACACCCGCTTACACAGAACACCGTGATGCTGGGAGCAGCAAGCAAGCGCCTGCCGATAAAGAAAGAAGTCCTTGAAGAAAATATAAGAAAGGGTGTGAAGCGGGCGCTAGAGGAAAACCTGAAGGCATTCAAGCTAGGATCGGCGAGCACATGAACCTATTCGCGCCCGAAACCATTGCACTTCTTGCATTTAATCTTTCCGCTGCCCAAACAATTTTTGCAAGTCTCGATGTCGCCCATGGGCTTGGAATTGTAACCTTTCCCATCACATTTCTTGCACTTAACCAAACCTAAGCCGTTGCATTTAGGACAAAGCATCTTTAACACCTCCTTTAGCTCTGTTGAATCCTTTAACAGCGACTGCTGTATTTTTCAGCAGCTGGAATGCGCTCTCCTGGTCAGGCCAGCCGCCTAGGCCGCAATCCGGTCCCGCATACATTATGCGTTCACCGAAGATTCTATACGCTCTATCAAGCCTCCTACTGATCACTTCAGTAGACTCCGACAAGGACACCGCATCAACAGGATTTTTAGGTGAAGATTCCTTCTTCCCCCTATAATCCGCCACGATGCCGTAGATGTTGGTGCGGGAGACGCCGACACGGAGAAACTTGTCATATGACTCCAGATCCCTTAGATCGATTTCCCCAAGCGCCTTAGGGTCTTCGGCGGATTCTATGCCAATGACATCAATACCGTCGACCTCATACACTAAGTCTACACTGTTAGGGGAATGTATGTGGATCTGAACATCCAAGTCAACGCCACCCACAGCAGTCTCCAGGGCAGATATCAAGTCGTCTCTATCAGCTACTATGTTGGGGTTCAATCCCAGAGAAGGCTCATCGATGCACACCGTCTTGGTCTTCAGATGCTTTTTATCCAGGATAGAGTTTTCGATAAATCGGGATACTGAATGGGCAAGATTCTGCAAAAGATCGCCTTGGACCTGCAATCCCGCCTTCGCCAGATAGAGCTCTAAAGGACCAGTAACACAAACGCGCAGCTCCAATGGGGTGCCGCCTTCTTTAAAGTGTTTTCTTGCGACGCCGTCCAAGGCAGAGACCTCAGGTATTACTGCATATTTTTTCCTTACAACCCAAGGCTCCTCAGGCTCACAGAAATCTTCTATGATTTCGGAAAAGCTGGAGATCATGTCCATCACCTGAGGAAAATTAGGCCTCACAATGCCTGAATCGATCTTCTCCCGCATCATCTCGGAGACCACTTCATTAAATTGTTTTTTCCCAGAATCGGATGCTTCACCTCGGACCATTGCTAAACCAATGCCCTGAAGCCTTTTTTTATCAACATCCGCTGGGAGGGGGAAGCTCCCGATGTCATCTGATAGTATACTCATGTTGTTTATCTATTGATGTGGTAGGTTAAATCCCATCGTTGGCTATTTTATCCAACAGTATTTATAGAAAAACGCAGAATTATTAAACATGAAAGGATTCAATCCAGGGATCCTGTCAGGCAGCATCCTGGCTATCGCAGGTTTAAGGCTGATGATGGCACCCTACCCCAACATAGAACCCATAATGTTCTTTGTGTTAACAACAGCATTAGTCTTCGGTCCACTGGCTGGATTCCTGCTCGGCCTGGGGACGATGATAGTGTCAGACTTCTACATAGGCCTCTTGGGTCCGTGGACATTGTATACATCATTCACCTACGGCATGGTTGGGCTGGCGGCTGGATTCATCGGCTTGAAAAAGAAGGAATGGAACCGCACAGGATTAACTTTGTTGGCCTTCGCGTTGACAGTATTCTATGACATGGTGACGGCGACATTCTGGGCCCTGCAGACCCTACAGCCACTGACGATAGTATACGCACTACAGATTCCATTCACTTTGCTGCACCTGAGTAACTGCGTTTTCGTCTGCATTTTCGCTCCATACATGATGAAGGCCTTCGAGACTGTGAAGGATTTTTCGATCACAGGCTGCTTTAAGAGGTTTTGGTCATATGTCTGATGGTTTTGGTTTTTAAGGTTGATGGGGTAATAATTTAACAGGGTTGGATAAATTATCCAACTTGAGAGGATGGATGGAAAAACACTGATAACAGGCGTGGCATTGATACTCTTAATATCAAGCGTCAGCGCGATCAAAGTCGGTGTCATAGTAGAGTACCCAAATGGGGGAATACACAAGGAATGCATCACTGTGCAAGCATACGAGAATGGATACCAGGTAATGGAAAAAACCAGTCTAAGCCTAGACTGGAGCTTCCATGAACTATGGGGGCACAGCCTGTGCTCAATCAACGAAGTCGGCTGCCCATCAGAGAACTGCTGGTGCAACCCAGAATACTGGGGCTTCTACATAATGCACACCGGAGAAAACGAATGGACGTACTCACCAACAGGATTCGACGGAGGCTCATCCTGCGCGGAACACTACTGCGCACATGAAGGAGATTTGATAGGTTTAGCATACGGGGAATGGGGGACAAAACCTGAGACATTCATATTCAACGAAGTCTGCCCCACCTTATACAAGAGGGTAAGGGATCAGGTATTTAACATATCCATAGAGCCTGATGAGGCATACGCGACAGAGCCGGTAACGGTAACCGTTCTAGACAAAGACGAAGAACCCATACCAGAGGCCACAGTGGAGGTCTACGCCGGCAGGGCAGGAATATCAAAGCACGTCTTTTCTGGGAAAACAGACGAAAACGGAGAAATAACATTCACCCTCCAAGAGGAAGGCGACTACGAAGTCAGAGTCAACGCAGCAGACTACCATCCACCGCAAAAGTATGTGAGCCTGAAAGTCATGAGATTATCTACCACAACTACTACGACGACTATGACAACCTCGACAAGCACAACGACTACGACAACAAGAACGACCACAAGCACAACAACGACCTCTACAAGCATTACTACAACATCAACTACAACGACGACAAGCACGACCACGACAATACAGAAGCCAGAGATCACCGGGAAGGCTATATCCAGTAGTGGATACGGCACATTGGTTGTGGCCCTCCTAGTCGTTGTCGCAATCTATGCAATATACGCTAAACAAATTTAATAGGGCGAACCTGCATAGTATATAACATTATGGCCCACAGGATCCCCCTACTTGTGATACTTTTTCTCGTCGCGGCTTCGGCGGATGCTGCCAGGGTGGGCGTCGTCGTCGAATTCCCCAACGGCGGAGTGTTCATGAAATGCGTTGACGTGGATGGGGGAGAGAACGCTTACAGGGTGATGCAGGAGACCGAGCTACCGATCACTTGGACAGAACACGAAAACGGCCACAGCCTGTGCGCAATCCTGGACACCGGCTGCCTGGATACGGGATGCGTGTGCAAGACAAAATACTGGAACTTCTACGTGAACCATGGGAGAGGATGGACTCACTCAAGCGTAGGATTAGATGGAGGCCCCTCATGCGAAGAACACTACTGCGCAAGAGACAGAGACATGATAGGCTTCACATACGACGCATACGATAAAAAGCCTCCAGGGATAGGATACAGAGAAGTCTGCCCAGAGGAAAAAACTGAAGAGATGGAAGAGCCTGACATCATGGGTAGGGTCATCTCGTACCCTACGGAGAACGCCGGCTACATCACAGCAATAATCCTGCTGCTCCTCTTGACGGCGTACTTCATCTATAAGCCTTGGAACTATATTTAGTCTGCCTCTTAAATCATATACGGTGAGAAAATGGTGGAAAGGGTAGGCATATTAGTCATCAGCTACGGTTCACGGGCCGCCTCAATGATAGACGCATTCTCTAGGAGCGAAAAATACGAAGTAGAATTGTACATAGCAGACAAACAAAAGAATCCATTCAACCTGGAAAAAGCAACAGTGCATAAGGTCATACCCGATCTAGACATTGAAAAGATCATCGAATTCACTAAAAGACATAAAGACTGCATAGACTTCGGAATATGCGGGCCAGAGGGGCCGATAATAGAAGGCATCAGAGACAGGATAGAGGGGGAATTCAATATCCCGTTAATCTGCCCGACCAAGGAGTACGCCCTCGAAGTAAGCAAGGTCGCCCAAAGACACCTCCTAGAGGAAAGCTGCCCGGAAACCAATCCCAGATTCAAGGTCTTCGAGAAATCAGGGTACAAGAACGAGAAAGAGGTAAAAAAAGCGGTCTGGAAGTGGCTGGATGAGCTCAAAAACCAGGCGGCTGTGAAACCAGACAGGCCAGGATACGGTAAAGGCGTCGGCGTCTGGGGAGACCACTTCAGGTGCAGGAGGGAGCTCTTCGACCACTTCATGTCAATATACGAGCACGACGCAGTGATAATAGAGGAGAAAATAGATGGAGAAGAATCATCCTTCCAGTGCTTCTGCGACGGAAAAAATATTGTTCCTTTACCTGACACCAGAGACTACAAGAGGGCGTTCGAAGGAGACCTGGGACCGAACACCGGCGGCATGGGCTGCTACAAAGACTACGGAGACTACCTGCCCTTCATGACCAAGAAAGACAGGGAAGACGAACTTGATGCAGTAAACAAGATATTCAAGAAGATGAAGGCTGAAGGGGCAGGAGACGGTCTAAGGGGGATACCATTCTATGTTGCATTCATCCACTCAAAGGAGGGAGCGAAGATCCTCGAAATAAACTCGAGAGGCGGAGACCCGGAAATAGCCGCATTAATGCCTCTGCTAGAAGACGACTTCATAGACGTCTGTTATTCAATGATCGAAGGAAAACTGAAGAAAGTCAACGTTGACCCAAGGGCGGTGGTATTAACCTACAAGGTGCCCCCAAGCTACGGCGGATTCATGAGTAGATTCCACGAAGAAGTGGATGAGGGGGAGGTTGGGATTGCCGCGGACCTCACTCCAGCGTACAGGCTGAGGGAAAAATACGGAGACGATCTAAGGGTCTACCCCGGTTCCATGGAGCTCCGAGACGGACAGACCTTTCCGGGGAAATCAAGGGCAGTATGCTGTGTAGGGATAGCTGAGAGCATAGAGAAGGCCAGATTCATCTCACAGGAGGGCATAAGATCCATAAAGGGGGGAGCCCTCTGGTTCAGAGACGACGTAGCCTCCTCAGAACACATCAACAAGAGCATAACACATATGAAGGAGTTAAGGGCTTAAGGCTTACAGACACCACACGGAACATAGCCTTCGCTTTCGGCATCTTCTCTGGAAGAAAAACAGACAATGTTCTCGGGCTTGATCTTCTTAGCATAGCGACAGTCGCAGTTGTGATATTTATCCGATGATAAGCTGCCGACAAAATTTGTTCCAGGAGGACAGCTGAGAGCAGAGCAAGAATCATTGGGCTGCGTCGAGGTAGTAGTTGTTGTGGTGGAAGTCGTAGTTGTGGTAGTGGTGGAGGTGCAGGCCGACATCCTTGTCGTTGTAATCCAGTCCAGGGTAGATGTTGTTGTCGTATCTGCTGGTTGGGGGCACTTCTGGGATTCATTTACTATGGAGCCGTCATAACATACGTATCTCAGAACCTTCACCAAT
Organism: Candidatus Altarchaeota archaeon; assembly: GCA_016931955.1. Classification (GTDB taxonomy): domain Archaea; phylum Altiarchaeota; class Altiarchaeia; order IMC4; family QMZM01; genus JAUWTD01. Next base: position 29,220 of record JAFGDV010000043.1, read on the forward strand.
TGAGGCTCTACTCTGGGGCATTCCTCAGGACTTCCTTCAATGGTTCCGCCGGGGCACACGTAGTTTATAACATCAACCTTCTCCGGCTTCTCTATCTCACACCTCCCAGGATCAGATACTATGCTCCTGTCAGGGCACACGTAGTTCACAACAGAAGAGGTTCTGGTTTTCTCGGTGACGCAGGCTGCTAGGAGGGCTAATATCAAGAGGAATGGGATGGCTCTGATCTCCATATAATACTTTATATTTCTAAATAAAAATATCAAGATAATTCCCTACAAAGGCTGCTGCCAGACCACCCGCAGTCGTCGCGATAAAATTCGTCAAATGCTTGTCTAATCTCTTCCTCTCCACAGTAGCACCAATAAAGCTGTCCACATTACAACCAAGAAAACCGGCGAAAGCACCAATAAAGAGCACCCCCAAATGTCTACCAAACAACAAGGGAATAGAGGATATCAATGCTGCACCGACCAAGGCAGCAATTAATCCATAAATAGAAACAGCGCCGCTCCTGCCGACCTCCACCCTCTTCCAGGAGGTTATAAGCCAAGGACGCTTCTCATGGGCCTGACCCACCTCGGTCGCGAAGGTGTCAGCCATCGCCGTAGCCATGGAACCGACAACGGCGAAGAGCAAAGCAGGCAGACCAGTGAAAAAGAACAAGATAGAGAATATGGTGGCTGCGCCACCGTTACCGAACACGTTACGGAAGGATCTGACCCCCTCAGCAACCCGATACCCCTCCTTAACCGAGTACTTATATTTGGTGACAAGGTTGCCAAAAACAAAAAACCCTATCACAAGATATAGGAGAGGCCAATCCTCCAGCAGAGAAAATATGACGACCAAGCCAACAAATCCTGAAGCAATCAAAGCAGAGAAGTCAATCTTCCCCATCCAATAAGCCGACACAATAACTAAGATAGAAAGAAACACAGTCAACAAAAAATAAGGGTCAAGGTAATCCATCCTAAGTTTAAGATAGGGATTCATAGGTTAAAACAAGCCCTCATCCTGAACATAGTTCTTCCCCCAGCAAACTTTTCTTAAAAGTTTGATCAAAACAGGCACAGCACATGCTTCGCTTGGCTGCGCTACCTCTTTTTTCTGGCACGACTTTATAATAAAAAAAACCTAAAACAGGTCCTCGTCTTGAACATAGTTTTTGCCGGTTCTGAGGGCTATCTCCGCCTTCTCCAGTTCCCTGCCTAAGTAGGCTGCATGATAGAGGCTTTTCACCAAGCCCCTGAATATGATCTCCTTGTAGATTTGTTCTGCCCTATGTCCAGTGAATTTCAGTCTGGGTTCATCGTCTCTGTAAAAGACTACCTCGATGTTGCCAGAGATATATATGCTAAAAGAACATTCCTCCAGACCATAATCGCTGACGGAGGCGGCCTCGATGGCCTTCAAAGCAGCCTCGCCAGGATTCCGTAAAATCCCAGGACTTCTCTTATCTTTAAGGGAGAGCAGGTCAATGCCGAGATCCTTCGGCGCTTGCCCTCTTTTCTTTGAGAGATACATCATCTTAGCAGCCTTAGAAAGCTCCCCAACGGCGCCCTTCGTCTTACAGCTTGCTTCGGTCGAGAAAAGCAAGTCAACACCTAGCTCAGATGCAATGGATGCCAGCAGGGCATTAACGCCGAGTGAGTCAGCATCCAGCAACTCGGTGACGTTGCCACAACCCATCATCATAGGAATCTTTGAGTGTTTAGCCCTGAATTCATGGAATATCTGCAGTGAGTTCACCAAGCCGAGGTTCGGAGGATCCAACACTAAGTCTACTATGTATTTCCTGAAGCCAATATCCTCGAGCCTCTGGATTAAAGACTCGACAAGGGAGATCCTCTCACTGACTCCCTGGGGAACGCCTTTACTGTCCCTTGGTATGACTACCGCTGGGATATCCATGGAAGCCGCTACCTCATAGTTCGTCTGATCAAGGCTTAGGACTAGGTCAATACCGGAATCGACTGCAGACACTATCTCATTCGGATTAAGGGAGTCGATGCTTACCGGAACATCAACGACGGATTTAACGGCATCAACCAACCTGGGAACCTCCTTAGAGTAGTCCGCTCCATAGACCATCCCCAAATCCAATACTGAGGCGCCGGAGCCAACATAATAGGCGGCGGCCTTCTCCACTTCAGGATCGCTCAACTTAGGGGCGTTGGGGATCTCAGCAATAACATGCATCACCCCAGTTCCGAGAAAGACTGGCTTTCTGTCCCCAATACGCAGAACAGAGCCATCGGTTGAGGAATAGGCCCTTATGAGTTCTGATTCGATGCTAGCTCTAAGCTCCTTCCTTAACAGCTCGTCTGCGGGCGTCTCCTCAGAAAGCCTCAGATCAGTTTTGGATAACAGAGCAAGAACCTGAGGCAGATCAGAGAAGTGCTTAGGTCCCTTGACACAGGGAATACGGAAGGCTTTACTAAGCTCGGAAAGACCTCCTACAACAGAACCGGGCACTATGATCAGAGACACATCATCCAAATCCAGACCAGAAAGCTCATCCAAGACAAGCTCGGGAGACAAAAAAGAGGCAACATCTGTGTTGCATACGTGAACCTTCACAGGGAGAGGGGCTGAGTCCGCGGCTTCTTTAACCGCCGACGAAGCATCCCGCCCAGTCAAGAGGAGAATGTGCTTTTTCATTTACCTGCGGTTAATTATTTTTGTCTGCTGGTAAATAATTAAGAGAAAATGGATTACAAAGTCGAGGTAAGGATCGAACTAAAGCAGGGAGTAATCGACGCAGAAGGGGAGACAATCCAGAAATCGCTGAAGCTGCTGGGCTACCCCATCGAGAAGGTAAGCAGCGTAAAAGTCTACATAATAGAAGTAAAAGCAATCTCCAAGGAGGACGCAGAAAAAAAGATCAACGAAGCCTGCAGAAGACTTCTCGCAAACCCAGTAATACAGAACTATTCTCTAAGTGTGAAAAATGCCTGAACCATACCGGAAGATCCTAGACAACGTGTATGAGATCGATCTCTTAGAGGCGGATGACTCTGATTTTGAGAGGATAAGCAAGGAGAAGTCCCTTGGATTAAGCCTGGAGGAGCTGAAAAAGATCAGGGACTACTTTAAGCGAGAGAGAAGGAATCCAACTGATGTGGAATTGGAGGCCTTCGCACAGTCCTGGAGCGAACACTGTTGCTATAAGAGCTCAAAACCCATACTCAAGAGAACCGTTTTCACGATAAAGGCGCCGCAGAACATCTGCGTCATAGCGGAGGACGCCGGCGTGGTGGACTTCAACAAAGAATACGCATACGTCGTAGCACTCGAAAGCCACAACCATCCATCAGCATTAGACCCATACGGCGGAGCAGCCACCGGAATAGGAGGAATACTGAGGGACGTCGTATGCATGGGAGCGCAGCCTATCGCATTAATCGATCCATTATTCTTCGGCCCACTCAACTATAAGGAAAAACTACCTAAGGGGACGAAGCATCCACAGTATTTGTTCAAAGGAGTGGTTTCAGGGATAGCAGATTACGGGAACCGCGTCGGAATACCAACCATAGCGGGGATGGTAGAGTTCCACGAATCCTATATAAGCAACTGTTTAGTGAATGTGGGCTGCATCGGCATCATAAGAAAAGACGAAGTAGTGCACAGCAGAGTGGGCAATGTCGGAGACGTCTACATCATGGCAGGCGGAAAGACAGGAAGAGACGGCATACATGGAGTAAGCTTCGCCTCAGCCGAGCTCGGCGAAGAAAGCGAGAAAAAAGACATACCTGCAGTACAACTAGGTTACGCCATAATGAAGGAGCCACTGATGCACGCATGCCTTGAAGCGAACAAAAAAAAGCTGTTGACTGGGATGAAAGACTTTGGGGGAGGAGGTTTATCCTGCGTATCAAGCGAGATGGCGTACGCAGGAAACAAGGGTGCTGTGATAGAACTAGACAACGTTCCATTAAAGCAGGAAGGCATGGCTCCATGGGAGATCTGGGTCTCTGAAAGCCAGGAGCGGATGATGATGTCAGTCAGGCCGGAAAACGTCAAGAAAGTACTGAAGATATTTGAATTCTGGGACGTCCCCGCAACCGTAGTCGGCAGAGCAGACGACACAAAGAGGATCAAAGCAGTGTATAAAGGAAAGACCGTGTTAGACCTGGACCTCGACTTCCTCCTCAAGGGGGTTGTATACGACCGGCCTGCAAAGTATGTCGCACGAGATGAGGCCGACCCAGGATTCAAGATGCCAGACTTAGAGGATACAGCATTAAGGATGCTGAACTCTCCTCGCGTCGGCAGCAGAGAATCAATAATACGCAGATACGACCACGAAGTCCGCGGAAACACCATACTCAAACCGATGCAAGGCAAGATAAACCATCAAACTCATGGAGACGCCGCAGTCATAAAGCCTCTAGTAGACAGCTTCCAAGGCTTAGCGATTACTGCTGACGTGAATCCCATATTCTGTAAACAAGACCCATACTGGGGAGCTGCCTCCGCAGTAGACGAAGCAGTAAGAAACCTGGTTTCAGTAAACTCCAGACCCCATTCCATGGCCGATTGCTTGAACTTCGGCAACCCCGAAAAAGAAGACAGGATGGCAGATCTAATAAAAGCATGCGAGGGACTATATTTTGCCGCGAACGCATTCGAAACCCCTTTTGTCTCAGGCAACGTCTCCCTCTACAACGAAGGCGTCAAGGGACCGATAGCTCCGACGCCGACGCTGCTTGGAATAGGCATAGTCAAAGACGTCAGAAAGACGGTCTCCTCAGACCTGAAGGAAACAGGCAACATCCTCTACTTAGTCGGGAAAACCGGACAGGAAATGGGCGGCTCAGAATACTATCGGATGCTCGGCTTAAAGGGGGGCCTGGTTCCAAGGGTCTACCCAGAGAAGACAAAGAAGAGCATGAACTGCATACTGAAAGCCATGGATAAAAAACTGGTGAGGAGCTGCCACGATCTCTCAACCGGAGGATTATTGGTTGCAGCTGCAGAGATGGCATTCGGCGGCGACTTAGGCGTTGAATTAGACATAAGCGAAGGCAACATGAGAACAGACTACAAGCTCTTCAGTGAATCAAACGGCAGATGGCTGATAGAGGTCAGAAAAAAAGACGCTGAAAGATTCGAGTCCGTGGTGGATGCTAAGAAGATAGGGAGAACGACAAAAGATGGGAAGTTGAAGATAAAAGACGGAAAAATAGATCTTGAACTACCTCTAGAGGAGCTGCGAGACAAATGGGATGCCGCATTGGAGAAGGAATGAAGATGAGAGTGTGTGTTCTTTTCATGGAGGGGACGAACTGTGAGGATGAAACAAGGAGGGCATTCGAGCAGATTGGCTTGGAGGCAGAACTGGTACACTTGAAGCAGCTTACTGGGGATGTTATCCCCGAGTTGAGGAGAAACCTTGGAGACTACAGTGTCCTGATGATCCCTGGAGGGTGGAGCGCAGGCGACTACGTCCGGGCTGGAGCTATATTCGCTGCCAGGATAAAGAGCAAGCTCAGGGAGGACATCAAGGACTTCATAGAAGACGGGAAACTCGTGCTCGGAGTCTGCAACGGATTCCAGGTTCTGACAGAGCTTGGACTATTGCCGGCCTTTGAAGGAATATCTGAGACACCAGAGGCGGCGTTGACGAACAACGCCAACGGCAGATTCCAGTGCCGACCCGTCTATCTGAAACATACTGGAAAATGCAGGTTCACTGAAAAGATCGGAGAAGATAATGTGCTGCAGATCCCGGTTGCACACGCTGAAGGCAGATTCACCTTCGGGGAAAATGACGAAAAATATCTGGAGAAGCTGATAGAGAACGAGCAGATAGTCTTCAGGTACTGTAGAGCTGACGGCTCCGATGCTTTGGGGGAGTTCCCATGGAACCCCAACGGCAGCCTCTACGATATAGCAGGCATCTGCAACCCAGAAAAGAATGTTCTTGGGATGATGCCACACCCTGAGCGAGTGGTGGACGGAATACAACAAGCCGACTGGACTAGAAAGAAAAAAGGAAGAGGAGACGGTAGAATATTCTTTGAAAGCATTAGAGAATGTCTAAAGAGGGGGTTCTGAATGGAAAAGAAAAAAGAAAAGGAAAAAGAACTCACAGAAGAAGAAAGGAAGGAATTGAGAAAGAAGAGGAGAAAGGAGAGGAAACTGCAGAAGGCGTGGCTTTACAATCCTAGGTAGACTCTATCCTCGGCGCGAGAAAATACACCACCCTGCCATCGCCTATTGAATACTCCACCCTCAACGGAGCATCCGTTCTTATCTTCAGTGAGATTATGCTACCCTGATCTGAGGCCTTCAATAGGTTGTTAAGCTGATCCAGAGAGAAAACGGCCCGAGATTTCTCCTTCACCTTAAAGTCCATGAGGTTCTCCTCCTTCAGCTTTATCTCGGCTGAGCCTGTATCGCCCTGAGCCGTAATAGTGAAGCCTTCATCAACCACCAAAGCGACGTGGTTGCTTACGAGTTCAGCATCCTTCAAAGCCTCCTTAAGTATGTTCGCCCCCACCTTGATTTCTGAAGTGAACTCAACGCTGGGCTCCTTCGGCGGAGAAGTAGTTGATTCTATTATCGACATATTAAAGCGCCTGTTCGCTTCTCCTTCGAAGACCATCTTAAGACGGTTGTCTTTCAGTGAAAACTCTATCTTATCCTCGGGCTTAGATCTGCGCGTGATCTTAGAAAGCTCGGCGAAGTCGACGGTTATGTTAGAAGGAGCATCGACTTTGTATTCGTCAAAGGCAGACGCTGGAAGCACGAAATCGACCAAAGCAATCTGCGACGGATCCATTGCACGCAGTTTCAGACCCTCCTTGGTTATCTGCAATGTGCCCTCATCTATCAAAGCAGCGATGGCTTCTATGCTGTTACGCCACGCCTTGGTATCAGAGATTAATGCCTTGAACATTTTAGCTCTAAATATATTATAATCCAGGCAATAAAAAGAGGGTTATAGAGTGAACCTCTCCCGGATGAAGTCCTTGTCGAGGGACAATATAAAGCTTGCAGCCTTAGGACCCTTCCTCCGACCTATCAAGACCAGATAAACCGCCTCAAACATCTCAGGCGGCTTCAATCCGATCTCGCGCGAAATCTCATACATCCTCTTATGGAGCGCCTCAGGCTTCCATTCACGGCCGAGTTCATCCGCCAGCTTACCTAACGCAGCAGACTGCTTCTCGCTGAGCCCCCCCCTGATTTTTCGAAAACCAGAGTCGTCAAGGAGCGTGAACTGCAGATAATCCGGTCCATACCTAGTATTCCATTCCCTTGCAAATCTGATCCTGCGCTCAAGCCTCTGGGGGTCGAAGCCACCATAGCCGTGACGCCTAAGCCTCCCTTCCATCACCTCTAAGTCAAGATCTGGAACAACCTGGGCTAATACAGCGCATAGAGTGAACGGTATCTGCAACATCCTGGGCTCGTTGACTTGGGAAAGCAGGTAATGCCTCTTCACGTCTTCATCACCCTCGGTAAGTCCAAAGTAGACCTTCTCTGCTTCATCGTATTCATCTACCATGTTCGTCAGAGCGCCTAGGTTTATGTCCCTCTGCTTCTGCAGACGCTTATACATGAAAAACTTCAAGACCTCTGGCTCACAGATCTGAAGCCAATCAGACAACGTGATAACATTACCTCTGGAGGATGAAATCTTCTCCCCGTTCAAGGTGAAGAACTCATAGACCAACGGCAGAGGAGGCTCCCAGCCAAAGACTTCCTTGGATATGATCCTCGAGGTCCAATAGGAGCCGCCAGCGCTTGCATGCTCTTTTCCAAGAGGCTCACAGGTCACCTTAAAGTGACGCCAACGAGCAGCCCACTCCACCCGCCAAGGCAGCTTACCACGCCCTTCTCTGACGTCCGCTTCGCCCCTGAAGCCGCAGCCCTTAACCAGGCCACCGGCTAACTCAGCATCCTCGCATACGTAATCAATAATGTCGCCGTTTCTGCCAACAGCCTTCGCAGTAGATATCCTGCCGCAGCCCTCACAGACCGGATTCCAGGGAATGAAATCCTCAGATAGAGGATCCTTCCGGAATTCATTAAGTATTGCAACAATCTTCTCTGAATTATCTAAGGCAGTCCTTATCTCTTCATACAGGGCACCTGAGCGATAAAGTTCCGTCCCAGAATATGTCTTAGGCTTAACGCCAAAGGCTTCAAGATCAGATAGAAAAGGCTCAACGAAGTGTTCAACAAAGCTTTTATGGCAGTTGAATGGATCAATGATGTCGTGGACCGGAAAACCCAGATAGTCTTTAACAGCCTCCAAGCCCTTGGGGATTTTCCTCAACGGATCAGAGTCGTCTGCGACCCAGATAAATCCCGACGTTACTCCCTTATCGGCTAACGCCTTACGAACAGCATCACCTCTTATAACGTCAGAGGCATTGCCCACATGAGGGATCCCAGAGATAGAGGTCCCAGTCTCAATAACATGCTCTTTACCACGACCAAGCAACTCATCAGCCACACTATCAGCCCAATGCATAAATATAGATTAAGCATACAGAAATAAAACGCCGGACCACTGAACACGTGATGACTGATGCTGTCGTTTCCCTCCAGCCTTACTCGCATAAGCTCGCCAATGGGCGGGCTGACTACTTAAGTAGAGTCGTCCGTGCAGCCAAGCAATAGCGCGCGCTGCACCTTTAATCAACCTTTAATAGAGGTTGGGTGCTAGCTCTGATTTATTCTACTGAAACTCCTAATACTAAGTGGCAGTGTGATGACACGAACAACCACTGAGCTATGATGACTGATGGGCGAGCTGACTGCCACAGAATCAAAATAATCCAAAGCCACCTGCTAAGCGCATATGTGGCTCGTTTCGCCAGCCTTTTTCTAAAAGGCTGTGATGCAACCCTTTTCTTTTCAGCGAAAAGCAATCGAATTTGCCGAAGGCAAATTCCTTTTGATCAACCTTTTATGAAAAGGTTGAGGTTAGGTCTTCCCTGATTTCATCTTGAAAGCAGCTATCAGCATCTCCAGGCTTGCTGTTAGTTCCGCTACCTCGTCGTTTCCTTTCACCTCAGGCAACGGGGTGTCAAAGTCGCCGCTTGTCACCTTATCTGCCGCGTCCTTGAGTTTTGTTATCGGGTCGCTTATGCTCTTCGCAAACAAAAAGCTTGTTACTGCCACAACAAATATCGTCGCAAGCGTTATCAGAAAGATCGTGTTCTGTGTGCCAAGATCCTCCGTCCGCGTTCTTATCCTCTCCTCTGTCTTCTCTATAGACTCCTTGATAACAGAAGCCTGAACGTTAGTCTTCACTTCGATTTTTTCTGCAATCTTCGTCGCCGCCCCATGGAAGTCAGGCATGTTCGCACCCATACCCACAAAGCCGAATCCTGCCCTAGAGTCAAGGTTCACCACGTTATCGCCATACTCTCTGCCGTACATTATAGTTGACATGGCAACGAATTTTGTCTTACCCTCCCACACATAGATGTTGGAGCCATGCTCCCCCTTAAGGTTCATGAACACAAGGTAGGGGAATCCAGGGCCTGTTGAAAACGTAAGCCATGCCCCATACAAGGGGATGAAGCCTTTTTGTTTCTGTTCTAAGGAGTGGGCTTTCTGCCTCTCCAGTTCCTCCTGAGTCGGATTCAAGAAGCGGTCCTCAAGTTCCAACAACTCCTCCTCGGTCACCTTATCGGCAAGATCGGGTGAAGGCGCTCCACCGTAGCCTTCCGCGAGTGTGCCGTCGGATAGGAAACCCCTTATGTAGAAGTCATTAGGGTGCTGAGACACCCAACTATCATGGGCTATTATGTATGCGTAGTTGCCTGTTGATGCTGGATTAGCCCACTTGTATGACCCCATGGGGTCTATGTTGTCCACGAACTGATTGATGTGCTCCTGATCCATTGCAAGCATCAGGTAACCGACTTTTTTGTCTCCGTCGTATACTGGCGTCAGCCAACGATATATTCCCTCATACCTCTCCCCGTCTGGCTTATCCTGTCCCTTGAATGCCTCATTAACGGAGACCGACCAACCAAGCAGGTCGGAGAGGTAAACCTCTCCATTGCTGAGTTTCTGCGCTTCACTGAAGCAGGTCTCTGTCTTGTATTCAGTGTTGGATGGAATGCTTACGTCAACAAGGTCTTGGGATGAGATGAATCTTCTCACGGAAGAGTCGTAGACCACCTTCAATGCTTCGATGCCATCGAGGTTAATAAAGGTCATCCCTGAGTAGATCGGTCGGTCTGTTTTTTTGTCCGGGGTCTCCCAGACTTCCTTAGACTTTGTCTCCAAGAATCTTGTATAGCTTTCTGCGTCCCTCTCCAATGAGGCCGCATAGAGCACGTCATTTTCCCTCTCCCTCAGGAATTCAGCGATTCTTTGGGCTGTTTCATAGGCTCTTAACTCGATCGCTTTAATGGATTTATCGTCGAGGGCTTCCATGGAGTCCGCAATCGAGATGTTGCCTATGTCTGTCGCAGCCTGCAGATTCAATTCGCCCAACATCCTAGCGTCTTCTGCCGCGCTCAAGCCGAGGCTCTTCGAGTCTTCTAATGCAAAAAAACCCAAGACCGCTAAAGGTATGATCGTGATCGTTAACATCATCACCAGGAGTTTTTTTAGTATTGTGGTTTTCATGACATCGCCTCCTTTATTTAATAGAATCAAATAGTTTCGCTTTATCTTCTCCAAGCAGCACAGCAACCTTCTGCCTGCATTTTCTAACACAATCCTCTTCACTCATCAAATCAACAAGCTTCGAATTAGCCGGGCCGAAGAATCTAAGCATCAATTCCTTGCATTTCTCCTTCTTCCTTGACATAAAATCACCTGCCATAAATTGTCTTTTATTATGTTGTATGTTGTTCTTTGTTTATATGCTTTTCGGTTGAAAAGAAATCGGTTGGATTTATTTCCCTGGTTTTCTTAATCTTTGACTGACATGGAAGAGGATGTTAAGCGTTGCTTGGAACATATGCTGGAGACCAACAGCATCAGGAGAACGTTCTGGCACATGGATGAGAAAGTCAGTGATCTATGGTTTGGGATACAGCAAGGCGACGACTCAGTCATCGTGGGAGACGTGATCGTTAACATGGAGGGGCCCTATCCATTGAAGACCGGCAGAAAGACGGGGTTGATACATACTTGCTCTGATATCGTGGTCATGGGCGGAAAACCATTGTTTGCGTTGAATGCAATGCAGGTCAGCAGCTTCCAGGAGGCGGAGGAAGTCGCTGAAGACCTGAAAAAACAGAGCATCGGCTTAGAGGTGCCAATCATCGGAGGAAACACGCAGATGGAAGACAATCTAAAGCCATGCGTATCCTTCACAGTCTTCGGCAGACTGATAGGGAAACCAATACCAGACGCTGGAGCGAAGAAAGGCGACCGCGTCTTCATGCTAGGGGAAGTAGTTGAGGGAGAGATAGGTGAAAGAGTGCATAGAGCGAAGGTCAAGTTTAAGGCGTTCATGGACATGGTAGAACAAGGAGTAGAAATACATGCGTCAAAGGACGCGTCCAGGGGAGGATGGTTCGGGAACCTCGCCGAGATGCTTGTAAAATCCAAGAAAGGGGTCAGGGTTACAAGCATCCCCTATCCAAGGATAAGCAGGTATATGGGAACCTATCTGATATCGGTTCCAAAGAAAGAAATAAGAAAGATCGTGGAAATATCAGCTAAACACAGATGCCCCATCATCGAAGTCGGCACAATAACCGAAGAAAAAAAGATAACAATAGGCGACAAAGCACTGGTAGAAGAAGAAAAAATGCAGCAACTCATAAGAGAGTTCCCATACAAGAAGGCGAGGCTTCCAAGATGAAGAAGACACTATATATTTTAGCATGCCTTATCCTGGTCACGGGATGCATCCAAGAAAAGATTGAAGAAACCACGACAACAACGACGACGATAACGACGACAACAAGCACGACAACAACCTCGACAACAACTACGACGACTACCTCGACAACAATGACGACGGTGCCGGAAAAAGACGCCTTATGCCATCAATACTGCATCGAAAACGGCTTCCTTGGGGGAACCTGCAGAAAAGCAAGGTTTGAATGCGACGTCAGACTGGAAAAAAAGATAGACAGAGAAAAACTATGCCTGGATAGAGTAATAAACGCGTGCTGCTGTAAAACAAACGAGTCAGTAGAGAAAAACGTGACCATAAGATACTCACTAAACAACGATAACCTGGATCCATAGAAAAATCTTGTGGATTATATCCCAGCTCTCTAAAATAGTACTATGCCTTTAACGCCTTTCCATCTGGGTCCTGCAATATTCCTAGGTCTGCTGCTGCTCAGATACATAAACCTGCCAACTTTCTTAGTCGCCAGCACCATCGTCGACTTGGAGCCCTTCATTGTCTTGCTTTTAGGCTTAGACCACCCACTACATGGATTCTTCCACTCATTCCTAGGAGGCTCTATTGTCGCAGTTACGCTCTCGCTGATCATGGTAAGATTAGGTGACAGAATCCAGAAGCTGATGTCTCATCTAAGGCTCGAGCAGAATACAACAAAGAAAAGCATCTGGCTGGCATCTTTCACTGGCATCTATTTGCACATACTATTGGACAGCCCACTCTACGGAGACATCAGGCCATTCTATCCAATGAGGAATAACCCATTATACAGCAACAGCATGTTCATTGGATTGGAAATACATGGACTATGTGTGCTGACTTTTCTAGCAGGAGCTATATTGTACGGATACCTGCTGGTAAAGAAAAGCAGACATGTGCGATAGATTATCTGGTTGAGGATACGTTTTGCCGCACATAACCTATTTCTTTTGGGGTTGACATCTCTCCGCCAACAGCGTAGTCAGACGTTCAGCGATATCGCAGACGATAACGTCGGGGACACCATCGGCGGCCTTAGACTGCAGACGCAGATCAAGCTGATCGTTGACATAATCCACGACAACAAAAAGACCCTCTGGGGTTAACGCGATTTCAGTTGAAAACAATTGAAGCCTGCAGATGCGAGCAATAGACGCAGTTATATCACGCAAAGAGGTGAGACTGTAGTAGTTTTCCTCCTCGGATGTGACGGCAGTGTAAACTCTAGTACGCGTATCCCACCAACAAGGATACACCTGACCAGCACAATAGATCACACGAAACCAAGCCGGACGAGGGCCGCGCTGAACTGGGACAATATAGGCCTGCACCAGATACTTGTCTTCAGGAAACTGCTTACGTGCTTCAACCACCTGATTCCATGAAGTAGCTTCGATAACCACACCCTCGCCACCGCCACCATGCGCTGGCTTTATAGTGAACCTCTCACCTAAAGGGCTTATATCCACTAGCTGAAGATCAGGCTGCTCTCTATAGGAAGGCAAGACTATGGTATAAGGAGTGTATATGCCTGCGCCGATAAGGGCCAAATGCATGGAAGCCTTATCATCCGCACGAAAAGCGAATTCATCCGGGTCAATACGATAAACATCATGATCACGAGCCCACCGAACTACTGGAATAAAGCGCTCGTCGTCGACAGAAGCTCGATCAAATAAGGCACAAAAGCTCAGCTCCTTATTTTTAAGAGACAACAGCATATACTCAATATTATCGGGCCTTATCTGCAGCAGAGACAGCCCACGAGACTGACATGCTTTGTCAAATAAAGCAACAAAGTCGGCATCATACTCCCAATTCCATGCAAGACAAACGTCATATGTAACCATGTCATCCATCATCAGCGTCGACATTAGGTTATTGGATGAAAAGATATATATATCTACCACATTAGTCCCCTGAAATAACGGACCCCATAAACCCCGGCAGAACGAAAGACGCCCTATGAATCTCAGAAGTATAATACATCAGACCAGGAATCTTCTTGTCCTTCAAGTCACTCAACGGGTCATATTTCTTCGAACAAAAAGAAAAACCAATGGTGCCTGAAGGATAGGTTGGTACGAGAGTGAGATAATAATAAACCTTTGAGTATATGCCCTTATTGAACCTGAACAGGGAACTTATCAAATCACGGTAGTCAAACATGCTCTCCGATTGAGTCACTACGACACCATCCTCCCTCAAAGCAGCGTGCATGTCTCTGTAGAAGTCCTCCCTAAAGAGAGACTCACCAGGACCTATGGGATCGGTTGAATCAACTATTATGACATCATAAAGGCCTTTCTTCTCTTTTATGAAGAGGGCTGCGTCTTCATAGAAGACCTCCACGCGGTCGTCATCGAAACCACATGCTAGAGCTGGTAAATGCCTCCTGCAAACCTCCACGACTTCCTCGTCGATCTCGCAAACATGCACCTCCTTGACATCCGAATGCTTGACTACTTCCCTAGCGGCGCCGCCATCTCCGCCGCCAACGATGAGAACCCTCTCAGGTTCAGGGTGAACAGATAACGGCACGTGGACTATCATCTCATGGTAGGCGAATTCATCCGCTTCACTGAGCATTATTATATCATCAATCAAGAGGACCTTCCCGAAATGGACTGTATCATATACCTCTATTTTCTGGAACTTCGACTGCTTTAACTCCAACAAGCCCTTTGATCGGAGTTTTACGCATCTACCCTTCAACATGTCGTTTTTGTCGGATACAATCCATCCACTCTCCATCCTCAGTCCCCAGGCTTGTACCTGATCTTCTCTATCGGGAGATTCAGAACACCGCGCTTCATCTCGATGACGGAAATAGATTTCGCGCCAAGCTCCTTTTCAAGGTACTTCAAAGCCTTCTTGTTTTTTATCTGCCCCCCGCAGGTGAATATGTCAAGAGCACAATAGCCGTATTCAGGCCAAGTATGAACCGAAAAATGAGACTCTGCGATCACGACCACACCACTCACTCCATGAGGATTGAATTTATGGAAAACCGGCTTAATGATAGTAGCATCCGAAAGCTCCGCCGCCCTAACAAGCATTTTCTCCACCTTCTCAACATCATTCAACACAGCCTTGTCGCAATCATACAACTCAACCAAAAGATGAATACCGAGAGACTTCATTTTAGCTTACTAATAATATAAACCATTAAAATAAAAAAAATCAACAACCACACCCTAAAGGGTGTGGTATGAACTTACAAAGTCGGCAAGTATGAGGCATTCATCTGCGACTTCAAAGT
>JAFGDV010000044.1 GCA_016931955.1 Candidatus Altarchaeota archaeon
AACAACCACACCCTAAAGGGTGTGGTATGTACTTACAAACACACTAAAATGTCAAAAACAAAGGAGGTGCAAGCGCAAGGTAACGGGGTATACGCAATTCCTCCGTGGACTAAAGTCCACGGTATCCTTGCGTGTTTGTAATGATAGGGGAATATATGTGGCAAGATGGATGGGGATTGGCTTCTTTTTCATTGGAGCGTATTCTTTCCTCGTTGCAGGGTTAATCTACCTCAGAGGAATATCTGTTGAATGGTATATGAATCCCGGGATATTAATCTTTATCCTACTTCCAATACCAAGGATGGCTCTTCGAAGATTTGAGAGAACGCAGCAGAGTAGTATGGACATAATCCATTGAAGGTTTTTTTAGCTCTTAAGGATTGGGGACAATATGTTATTAGTGTCTTAGTTCTGATCTGAGGTATTCTTTGAAAAAAACGTGCTGTAAGCCGAAAAAATGCGGCAACATGGATGGGTTTATAAGCAAGTGGGTGACAAACGCGGACAATACAACCTACCACATGGGCCCCGTTATCATCGGTCTATGGCAGAAATGCGACGGCAACAGAACCCTGGATGATTTAACGAAGCTGATGTCCGAAGAAAACACAGAAAACGAGTACACTCCAACAATAATCAAAGGAATGCTCGACCTACTTGAAGCGAGGAAATTAATAACGTACACAAATCCTATATAAGTATAGAATGACCGAACTGCTGACCTCAGACAAGGACATAAGCTGGTATCTAGAGGAGATCATATCCCATGCGGAAGAGATCCGAGAACTCTATGATCAAGGAGATAAGATCTATCGGGGAAAGGAAACCTGCCGAGCACATGCTAGGGTGGAAGCATACGATCTGATAGTGCTTACAGCTGAGGCATTCCAGCTTCCAGGGATAATAGAGCAAGTACCTGGAGAAATACTAGAGAGATTCAACCAGAAGAGGCTAAAACAGTAGCTCTTTGATGGGTTTCCTGTCGGAGGATCTCTTCTTCTCTACTGGATGGCCTAAGGCCACCACAGCCATGAGTTCGCAGGATTCTGGGGCATTCAGGATTCTTTTCACCGCATCTTTGTTCTTCAGGATTTCGCCAAGCCAGACCGCTCCCAGTTGACGGGAGTGAGCAGCTAAGAGCATGTTCTGTATGCATGCGCCTACAGCCAGCACATCCTTGGTTCGATCATAGCTTGCTGCTTTATCCAAGAAGACCGCAATACAAACAGGCGCACACTGGATGACTTCACCGTAGTGGGTCAGCTTGGATAGGCCCCCCTTCACCTTAGGATTCCTCACAATAGAAAACCTCCAAGGCTGATTGTTTAATCCGGACGGAGCCCACCTACCAGCCTCCAGTATTTCCCTGACAGCTTCTTCAGCCACGTCCTCTGAGGTGAACTCGCGAACGCTCCTCCTGCTCTTTATTAGGTCCAGCACGTCCATCCCAGATAAGATTTAGACAGAACCACATAAATATTTCTATGAGGAAAAACCCGACGATACCGCTGCTGCTGATAGGCTTCGTCTCAGTCATAGGGCAGACCCTCCTCATGAGGGAGTTCATAGTAGTCTTCCAAGGAAATGAACTAACCCTCGGCTTAATACTTGGAAACTGGCTTCTACTGACGGCCATCGGAAGCTACATGGGGGGTATTTTGTCGGAGAAATACGATTTAAAAGAGAGGGACTTCGCAGTTTTGCAAGTAATCGCCGCCATCATCCTACCGGCTCAGATATTCCTCACCAGGGTCACAAGAAACCTCTTAGGCGTAGGCCAGGGCGAACTCCTCGGATTAGGGCAGATCCTCGGCTCAACATTCCTGATACTGGCACCCATTTGCATAATACTCGGCTTCCAGTTCTCCCTCGGCTGCAGGATCTACTCCAGAGAAAAAAATGTGGAGAACATAGGCAAAGTCTACGTCCTAGAGTCAGCAGGTTCCTTGATCGGGGGGGTATTGTTCAGCTACCTGCTAGTAGGATACTTGAGCGCATTCCAGACCGCTTTCCTGGTGGCGATTCTGGCTTTGACTGCAGCTCACCAATTGCTCGAGAAAACAGAGAGATGGAGGCTGGGAGTCTACCTTTTCCTAGTCACCTTGCTGCTTTGCTTCATGAACGCCTCCAGCCTGGAAAAACTATCCCACAACCTGCAATGGGGCGCCGACTTCATAAGCTCGGAAGACTCAATCTACGGCAACATAGCAGTACTGGAACGAAGTGGACAATACTCTGTCTACGAAAACGGTCTACTGCTTTACTCTACCGGAGACATAGAAAAAAATGAAGAAATCCATTTCACGATGCTCGAGCATCCGAGCCCAGAGAAGGTCCTGTTGGTGGGTGGAGGCGCCGGGGGCGCATTAAAGGAGATACTAAAGCATCCCATAGAAGAGGTAGTTTACGTTGAACTGGATTCAATGATCCTTGAGGTTTCGAGGAAGTATATACCAGAGAAAGATCTCACTGCCTTGGATGATCCTCGAGTTATGGAGGTCATGGGTGATGGCAGGTTGCTCATCAAAGAAAGCAAAAACGTTTATGACGTGGTCATAGTGAGCCTCCCAGAGCCAAGCACCGCCCAGTTGAACAGGTTCTATACCCAAGAATTCTTCCAGGAGGTGGAGAGCATATTGAGCGATGATGGGATAGTGTCCATAACAATCCCCTCATCTGAAAGCTATGTTGGGAGGGAGGAGGGGATCCTTGGTGGAAGCATATACAAGACAATAAATACTGTTTTCCCGGAGGTGATCATTATCCCCGGGGAGAGAAGCATCATCCTCGCCTCAAAGGATATTGGGGTGCTGACCTATGATCCAAGGACATTAAACAATAGAATGGAAGATAGGGGTGTTAAGACTGTCTTCCTCCATGAGCCCTACATAGGATACACGCTTTCAAGCGACCGGATAAACCACACCCTAAGTTCAATTAGTGATGATTCAAACAACGTAAACACGGACCTCAGACCAGTAGGCTACTACTATTACATGCTCCTCTGGAGTTCATTAACCGATGAAACGCCCATAACCTATGGGTGGGCTCTGATTACTGCATCCGCCATTATTCTTCTGATCCTTCTAAGGCACTCAAGGAGTCCAGTTATTCCACTAGCAACCCTCGTCGTAGGGCTTATAGGGATGACCCATGAAGTAATAATGCTCTTAGCATATCAGGCGTTGTACGGTTACGTCTATCATAAGATAGCCCTCATAATAGCTGCTTTTATGGGCGGCTTAGCCGTCGGGGCATTCTCCATGAACCAGATGACAGACAGGGTAAACAAAAGACTGTTTGCTGGGATACTGTTTTCAATGACCGCATACACGCTGCTACTGCCCACGATTCTGAAAGCGGCTGCTGTGTTTCCATCCGATTTTCTGTTCTCCCTGCTCGCAGCCGCCTCAGGTTTCCTTGTCGGCTTAGGATTCCCGTTAGCGAGTAAACTCTACCACCTAGAGGATAAAGGGATAACGGAGACTGCTGGAACAATCTATGCTTCAGACCTCTTTGGAGCATTCATGGGCACGATTCTCTCAAGCGCAATCCTGATACCGCTGATGGGGATAACGAACGTATGCATCTTATTGGCTGCTCTTAGTTTCATAGCTCTTACGATGGTCCTTATCGGGTGAACTTTATAGGCTTCGTTCCAATCTTCCGGATCAATCCATCATCGACCATCCTACCCAACGTGTTCCTCAGATGGTACTCTGAGATGCTGAACTCATTTTTCAGCTGGGACACTGTCTTCGGTTCTCTCATCTCCTTCAACAATGCGTTTTCTATATAGGCCTTAGACAGCTTCTTCAGGATTGGTATCCTAATTCCAGACCTCTTCTCCAGTATCCGAAGGCGGCCTATGAGGGCCTGCCAACGGAAATTCGGATCCCTCTGCTGTTTCACGTATTCCAAAAAAAGCATGTCCCAGCAAAGCTTCTCTTCCTTGAGTATCTTCTCACAATCCACGATAACGCAGGGCTCACTTGAAAGAGACTTGGACAGAAAGGTATTCTCAGGCGAATAATAGTAGGTCGTCTTTTCTTCTCTTGATTTGGATTCACCCACGGATTCCATGATCTGTGACTGAATGTTCAGCCAGGGATCAACGACGTCAAAGTGCAGAGCCAGCTCGTCTACGCTAAACAGATCCATCCTGTGATCGTTTTTTACATAAAACTCACAGACCTTAGATAGCATCTCTTCACCTTCAGCGCACTTTAGAGAATGGATGAATATCTCCTCAATCATCAGTTCCTTTGGGGGTACATAGTAGTAGGAGAACTCCGATGAATAATCCACATCAAACTCATTAAACCTTGAAAATGCAGTCAATGAACCATTAACTGAATTCTTCGTCTTCAGCAGCTTTCCCTCAGGCGAAGACCATACCTGAAAAGTCTTGGACATACTCTCAGACAAGTCTTTAATAGTCTTTAAAAATCCTATGAGGCTCCATCTGCCCTCTTTTAACCTGAAAAGCCCATGTTTCTGGTCCACTAAAGGCCTCAGCTCTTTGAGGTACTTGTAGACGGATGGGGGGGATATATGGCATTCCACGGCAATCTGGTCTATGCTCCGCCAGTCAAGAAGGGACTGCAATACCAACAACCGTTCTCCGACAATTGACTCAAGACTAAAATCCTCATGAAGCAAGTGGTGAAGATAATCAGCAATGTCGTTCTCCTTCAATTTAACAGTATTATTCTCCCCCCCTACAAGGGAAAACTCCTTCAGCTTTCTTATCGATAGGTATATTGAAACCCTTGAACGCTGTGTTTCCTCCCTCAACTCCTTCAGGCTTTTTCCTCCTTTCACCAAAAGCCTCTGGAGGATAAGGACATCAGTATTATTAAGGATCAGACTCTTAGGCTTCTCGTATTCTTTCGGCTTCTCATCCCTTTCCCTCCTCTTCTCGACAGCTTCCTTAAGTATGCTCCAGTCACTCAAAGATTCCATCTTACTCAAGCTCACAAAGCCATTATCTGAAATCGCTCTCTTTAAATGCGATAACCTTGTATCTGTAGATCTTCACATCAGGCTTCCTCCAGCAGTCGCTTGGAAGAAAGGCCTTATTACAGAGGCTGGACAGAAAATCCTCCTTTTCAGGAATCTGCTCCCAGACCTGTGGGAGATAGGTTGCACCCCTGCCTTTGTAGTCCAAGATTATACCGTCAACACCTGGTTGAATCCTCTCAAGATATTCCTCAGGTGAATCGGCGGTTATCAATTCAGGTAACGTGAGAACTGAGACCTCTATTTCTATATCGTCGAGTTCATTAGCAGTCACCGGCGAGAACCGAGGATCATTGAATGCCGCGTTTATGGCGTTATCCCTCACGTCCAAGTACAGCGGCTGGATGGGCTCAAGGTGACCGATGCAACCCCTAAGCTGGCCGTTCTTCTCCAGGGTTACGAAGACGCCCTTTTTTTCCCTCAACTTGGGGTCGTCTGTCTTCGGCTCAAATTTCTTCCCCTCCCCAACATAGAGCTCTACTGTATCCCTAGCCACCTCTAATAGATACTTTTTTTGTTTTTCACTCAATTCTTCTCCAGGTTTTTCTTCGCCTGAGTAGAAGGCTATTGAAGCATATCCTACAACGCCGGATCTGTCACCTGTCACATCACCGGAGTTCATATACTTCAGCAACTTAGTAGACCAGTTAAGCTTCTCCGCGATCTCCATCGTCACGAGAACGGGAAAGTAACCACACATCTCACACCCCTCAGCCTTAGCATCATCTAAGGCCACGATGGATTCAACGCAGTAATTATCCAACGTTAAGGCTTCGTTGTAGGGGTGATAATGTGATAAGTCCGTGCTTGCAACGATAAGAGTTCTCTCATCCAAGTGTTTTATGATCAGATCAGAGAATTCATCGATTTCATCCCGAGACATTCTACCCACTATTACTGGAACAATCTCAAATTCCTTCAGGGAATACTGCAGAAAAGGTATCTCTATCTCGGCAGAATGCTCTTTAGAGTGTGCATCCGGTATCGTCGAAATCAGCTTGGATTCCTCCCTGAGTTTCTTCGCCAAGGAGGATATCTTGACCTCCCCAAGGGGGGTCTTATAGTGGGTGTAATTGGATATAGACACACCATCCAACGGATAATGATGTGACGGCGCAAGTATGATGACTGTGTCATAATCCCCGCCTTCGATCTGTTTGAAGGCGTGGGCTGCTACCTGGCCAGAATATGCGTAGCCCGCATGGGGGACAACAAGCGCCTTTATCCTCCCAAGCTCCTGCTTCTCGGCCTTAGAGAAGAAGCCCTCTAACTGCCTTGAAAGCGCATCCTTTGATTCGGGATACCAGCTGCCAGCTATCACAGACTCGCGAACGTATTTTTTTTCAGAGGTCATGTTGCCACCCCCCTCCTCTGGCAGAGTAGTGCACCCAACCAGGAATATTAAAGATATGGCATAGAACAATAAAATACAATCCCTTATTCTAACCCCAGAATCCATGAATACCTTCCCCGCAATTTTTACATCTTCCATCTTCTATCCTGTTTTCTACTACATAGAAGCCCTGCCTCTCAATCAATAAGTTCTTACACGAAGGACAATAGGTGCTCTCAAAGCCCAATCCAGGGAGGTTGCCGACATAGACGTATCTTAAGCCCGAATCTAAAGCCATATTCCTCGCGGTCTTGAGGGTCTCTGCGGGGGTGGGAGCTAGATTGCTGAGCTTGTAGGCAGGCCTGAACCTCAGGAAATGCACTGGGTGATTAACTCCGATGTTGTCTACGACCCAGTCCACGAAGGCCTTTATCTGCTCGTAATCGTCGCTCCACCCCGGTATCACCAGGTATGTGAGCTCGAACCACTTATTTTCCTCCTTCAGGACAATGATCGAGTCAAGGATAGGCTGCAGACTCCCCTCAGTGAGGCTCCTGTAGACCCTATTAGAGAAACCCTTCAGGTTCACATTACCTGCGTCAAGAAACCTGCAGAGCCCCTTCAGGGGTTCTGGATTAATATACCCGCAGCTGACTATCACGTTCTTTATGCCTTCCTCCTTGGCGAGCTTCGCCGTATCGAGCATGTATTCATAGAATACTGTCGGCTCAGTATAGGTATAAGCTATTGACCTGGCATTGTATCTCTTCGCGTAAGCAACCACATCCTCCGGCGACAGGTCAAGGTTCTGGGTTTCATCAGGCTTCGCCTGGGATATCTGCCAGTTCTGACAGTACTTGCACCGCAGACAGCAGCCTGCCGTCGCGATTGAAAAAGCATTTGTTGAAGGCAAGAAATGAAATAACGGTTTTTTCTCTATTGGGTCCAGATGAGCAGCACAAGGGTTCCCGTAGCCGAGAGTATATAGTTTTCCACCCTTGTTCATCCTTACGCCGCATAAACCCCTCCCGTTATCAGCTATAACGCATCTATTAGGGCATAAAGCACATCTCACAATGTTATCGCCCAAGCCTTCATAGAAAAGAGCCTCCCTGAGGGAAACCTCGGGCAGTGCAGTACTCGCCTGCTTCAATAGATAGTCTGCGGCAATAACCGACACACCTAATCCAGCCCCCACTACGGCAGCCTTCTTGATGAATTCTCTTCGGGTTATACCCTCCATTCTCTAACCTGCCAGATCATCATCCTCTAAAAGGTCGTCTACTGCTTTCTTGAATTCATTGACGGCTTCCGCAAGAGACCTCGCCAATTCCGGCAATTTCTCCGGACCGAATAGGATTACGGCCATGATAAATATCAAAAGCAGCTCTAGTGTTCCTATCATCTACGCCCACCCATAATCCAAGATATGAGGATGCTTACCTCGTACAATAATATTATGGGAACAGCCACTAATATCTGGGTGAACACCGAAGGATCAGTTATCACAGCAGCCACTATGAAGGCCCCAAGGACCACATACCTCCTCCTAGAACTCAAGACCATATGATCCACCAACCCCAGCCTTGATAGTACAGCAACGATCAGAGGCAGCTGAAAGATTAAGCCGAATAAAACAACCAAGGTGATGGCAAAACTGAAGGCTTGGTTGAGGCTGAACATGGGAAGCGCTACAGGATATGAAACATTTATGAGAAAGTTCATTGTCACGGGCAGAAGGAGCCAGTAAGCGAAGACATTGCCTGCTAGAAACAACAGAGTGGATGAGATCAACAACGTCAATGTGAGGGTTTTTTCCCTCCCCAAGAATGCTGGCGCCACAAAAGACCAGAACTGATAGACCAAAACAGGAAAACTGAAGACTAAACCCAATAGCAGTGAAACCTTCAACTCAACCATCAACGCTTCTTGGGGAGAAATCACTATCAAGAACACATTTCCCATCAGATCCGCTCTAACCCTCTCCAATAGAAAAGGGACCACCGGAAAGGAGACAATGGATGCAAAAACGAATGCAAAAAATGACACCAGAAACCTCTTCCGCAGTTCTCGCAGATGCCCGAAGACTGGCATTTTCTCCTGCTTCACTTTCCAGCTTCCTTCTCAGCCTTCTTTAAACCCTTCCTAAACTCTGCGACGGCTTCTCCGAGAGAGCGGGCAAGCTCGGGAAGACGCTTGCTCCCGAACAATAACAACAATATTAACAGTATTACGAGAATCTCAGTCCAACCAATCATTTTCCCATTATAACTTTCATTTCCTATTATAAATAACAAACAATGGATATAGACGACGTGGTGGATAGAAGAGACGATGAAGCCCTGGTGAAGGCCCTAATCGACCCAGGAGAAGGCATAGTATACAAGAAAACAAAAGCCAAACCCCTCATACAGATACTGAGGGACGGATGCTGGTTCATCCAGAAAGGCACAAAAAGCCAAGGCCTAGGCAAAAGCAGACTGGAATCCCTGATACACGCTCTAAAGAAAAAATGACGGAAAAGATAACGATAATCGGTGGGCACCTTTTTCTTAGAAAGAAAAACGTGCACGAAAAAGAAGGGAATTGCTTCGCAATTCAACAACAACTAAAATGACGGAAAAAATAACAATAGTAGGAGGATACGGCGGAATGGGCAAGTTCTTCGCAGGCATCTTCGCAGAAGAAGGCTTCGATGTTACAATAACAGGCCCCAATGAAGCGAAAGGCAAGGCTGCGGCAGAAGAACTAGGAGTCTCATACGAGAGAGACAACAAAAAAGCTACGAGGAACGCTGAAATCGTCATCATATCAGTCCCAGTTAACTCCACGCTAGAAGTCATCCGCGAAGTCGCCCCAGAGGTCAAGGAAGGATCGCTGCTGATGGATGTCACCTCCATCAAAGAAGAACCATGCAAAACCATGGAGGAGCACTCAAAGAAAGGCGTTGAGATCATCGGAACCCATCCAATGTTCAGCCACCGCGTAGCAGGCATGGAGGGACAGGTCTTCATCATAACACCCATCAGAGGGGGGAGATGGCTCACCTGGCTGAAGAAGTTCCTGAAAAAACACAAATCAAAGGTGTACGAATCAACTCCGGAAGAACACGACGAGACGATGGCCGTCGTTCAGGGACTGACCCACTTCACCTACATCTCCATAGGAAAAACCCTGCAAGAGATCGACTTCGACCTGAAAAAGTCCCGTAATTTTTCATCCCCAATATACGAGCTCATGCTGGACATGGTAGGGAGGATAATCGGACAAAACCCTGAACTCTACGCCGCAATCCAGATGCAGAATCCGAGAACGACCAAGGTGCATGAAAGATTCCTCGAGGTTGCAGAGAGGCTCAGCAAAGCAGTAAAGGACAAAGACGAAAAAAATTTTCAAGAGATGATGTTGACCGCAGCCAGACACTTCGACGACGTCGACCAAGCGATGGGCAGATCAGATAAGGCAATATCCTCCCTAGTCTCAGAGCTATCCCATCTGGAGGAGTCAATAGGCAAGGAACTCTGCCTAAGACACATCTACTCAGGTCAGACTCACCTGGGCATCGTTAAATCCGTGACCCCAGAGAAGGTCGTGCTAGAAGACTCTGGAAAAGAATTCAACCTAAAAATCTCAAACATCCAGATCCTAGGAGAAGAGGAGCGCATAGGCTACAAGAAAAACAGATACGGTACCATTGAGAGGGACTTCTCTGTGATACTAGACAAAGGGGTTAACGAAGAAACAGTCTCCACGTTGCTTGGAAACTTCGACGAAAACATTCTCCTAGTGAAGATCAAGGATGTTTACACTGGACCACAGATAGAGGAGAACAAGAAGAGCGTCTGCTTCGGTGTTGAGATGATGAACTACGACGTCAAGGAAATGGAAGAAAGGATTAATAGATTCCTCACAGACCTCGGGGGAAAACCAAGATAAGAATGATTTATTTTAAATTTATCGCAATATTATTCTAGGTGATTTTGATGGCAAAGGTTTACTATGATGATGACGCGGATCTAAGCATCTTAACGGATAAGACGATAGCAGTCATAGGTTTCGGGAACCAGGGGGCTGCTCAGGCAGAGAACATGAGAGACTCCGGCCTGAACGTGATAATCGGCTCAATAAAAGACGCCAGCTGGGATAATGCAAAGGCGAAGGGCTTTGACGTGATGCCCATAGAAGAAGCCGCTAAGAAAGCACACATAGTGCATATATTGATTCCAGATGAGATCCAGGCAGACGTCTACAAGGAAAAAATAGAGAAAAACCTTAAGGAAGGCGACGCATTGATGTTCTCCCATGGATTCAACATACGTTTTAAGGCAATTAAGCCCCCAAGTTTCATTGACGTCATAATGGTCGCCCCAAAGGGGCCTGGAGTCTTAGTACGAAAGACCTTCCAGGAAGGCTTCGGAACACCCGCCCTGATAGCGGTCGAACAAGACCACAGCGGGAAGGCGAAGAAGACAGTGCTGGCGTTGGCGAAGGCACTTGGGGCTACGCGTGCAGGGGTTCTGGAAACAACCTTCACAGAAGAAACCGAAACCGACCTATTCGGCGAACAAGTCGATTTATGCGGCGGAGTCACTGAGTTGATTAAGGCGTCCTTCGAAACCTTAGTCGAGAACGGCTATCAACCGGAGCTGGCCTACTTTGAGACCCTGCATGAGCTAAAGCTCATAACAGACCTCATCCAAGCAGGCGGCCTCGAATACATGTGGAAGTGCGTCTCCAACACGGCAGAATACGGAGGACGAACCCGCGGAAAAAAGATAATAACCTCAGACGTAAGGGAGAACATGAAGAAGATCCTCAAGGACATCCAGACAGACAAGTTCGCTAAGGAGTGGATCAACGAATACAAAGCAGGCTTACCCAACCTCAAAAAGATGAGGGAGGAAGACGCAAAACACCGGATAGAGGTGGTGGGCAAAAAGCTGAGGGAGATGTTTATAAAGAAATAAGATTGGATGAGGTTCCTAAGCAACAGGAACCATCATCGACTCCATATCCACGGCGTTTTCTGCCTCGCTTGGGAGAACAATATCCACTGGCTTATTGTAGTCGCTGAATGTCATGGTCATATTCATATCCAACGTGGAGCCTTCCTCTTCCATATTCATGTACATGAACAACTTCTTAACAAGAAAAGTGTCCTTCGACACCCACTCCCTTATCTCCGCTTCCTTGATGCTACCCAAGTCCTCCGCACTCACCATTGACGTGGAACCCATCTGTTTACCTAAAACATCCATCATCTTCTCCAAGTCAACGTCAACCTTCAATACATAGCAGTTCTCTCCGTCCAGTTTCTCATCGCTGAGAAGTTCAACCTGAGTGTACATCAGTTCCCCAGACAGTCCAGCATAGTCCTGCTGCTCCCAAGTATCAGCCGATGTCTTGTTCTTAACCCAGCCAAAAAAGGGCATTTTCATGTATTGGATGTCATCTATTATATACTGCTCCATGTCCATGCTCATACCCATCATAGACATCGACATATCCATGAACATCTTCTTGTTTTTCATATCCACCTTACCATTTCCATCCATGCTTATCTCCGCCTCGCTTACTCCCATATCCATCTCCCCACCTACCATGAGCATGCTGATATCCGTGCTGAAAGAGTATGTTTCAACATTCTCCATAGCTTCAACAGCTCTGTCTCTGACCTGCTCCGCTGTAAGCTTTTCCTCTGTAGTGCACCCCAGAGAAAGCAGGAGAAAACCTATGGCAACAGCCGCCAGTAATCTTTTGTCCATGTAAAACATTACCCCTCTATGATTAAAAAACCATCTCACCCCTGAATACCTCCTCAACCGGCCCAGTCAGGAAAACCTTGGAAATACCTTCACCATCTAATTCTAACCCTACCTGTAAGTCCCCCCCACGAGCGTGAAAGATGATCGGCTTCCCCTTATCCGCAAGTTTGTTCAAGACTGCTGCGACTGCCGAAGCACATATTCCCGTACCGCAGGCGAGGGTTTCGTCTTCAACACCCCTCTCATAGGACCTAATCCTGAACTCGTTTTCCTTTATCTCCTGAACAAAATGCACGTTCACGCCATTTGGAAAAAGCTCCCTGTGCTCTCTTATCCCCCTACCGATTTTTTTAACCTTTAGGTTCCTCAGATCATCCAAGAACAAGACCACATGGGGGTTGCCCATGCCGACTGCTGTGAGCCTGTAGAGCCGTCCTTTAACCTCCACCGCCTGGTCTATGAAGGTGTCTCCGGGTCTGCCAGCCACTGGAATCTCCTTTCTCTTTAGAAGGGGTGCCCCCATATCCACCCTGACCTCCCCAACGACGCCGTCTTTAGCTATTGGATAGGAGGTGATGACGCCCTTAAGTGTCTCCATCCTGATCTTCTGCTTCCTGGAAATCCCCCCTTCATACAAGTACTTCGTAAAGCAACGTATGCCGTTGCCGCACATCTCCGCCTTCGATCCATCCGGATTATAGAAGACAAATCGAGCATCAGAATCCTCCGACGGTTGAACGAATATAACGCCATCCGATCCAATACCGAAGTGCCTGTCAGATGCCTTGACAACGAATTCCGGCTTTTTTTCTCCGGGGATAACAATGCTATTAAACTCGTCAATCAATATGAAGTCATTACCTGAAGCCTGCATCTTAACGAAATGGATCTTCATCTTCTGATTCAAGCAATATTTAGATTCTGCGACTTATAAGATAATGGATGGACTTTTCAACCCTGACCGATATCTATCAGGAACTTGAGAAAACACGCAGCAGGCTGGAGATGACCTCCATTGTCGCAGATTTCTTGAGGGATGTTCCAGGGGATGAACTGCAACAGACACTGCTGTTCCTTATGGGAAAGATCTTCCCGGCTTGGAGCGAGAGAGAACTGGGAATAGGCGGTAAGTTAGTCATACGAGCGATCTCGAAGGTTTCCGGCGCCAAAGAAGGTGACGTTGAAGACAGGATAAGGGAGACAGGCGACATCGGCCTTGCAGCAGAATCCCTTCTAGTCAGGAAGGCTCAGACAACCCTCTTCTCGGAAAAGCTGACCACCAGGAGGGTATACAACAACATGGAAAGGCTTGCTGATCTGACAGGAAAAGGCTCACAAGAGAAGAAGATCTCATACATAGAGGAACTGCTTTCTTTCGCGGAACCTGTAGAAGCCAGATACGTCGTAAGGCTCATCCTCGAGGAGTTGAGGCTGGGTGTCGGGGAAGGCATCGTAGGGGATGCGATTGCACAGGCATTCAACGTTGACTCCAAGCTTGTGGAGCACTCCTATTCCCTTTGCTCCGACCTAGGAGAGGTCGCCCAGATCGCTAAACAGGAGGGCAATACTGGACTTGAGAAGGTGACCATAAAGACGGGTCGGCCAGTAGAAGTGATGCTCGCCCAGAAAATAGGGGGTATCAAAGAGGTACTGGAGAAATTCGGCAAGGCAGCGTTTGAGATAAAGTATGACGGGGCAAGGATACAGATACACAAGGACTACAATCGAATGGAACTCTACACTCGCAGGCTGGAGAACGTGACCAAACAGTTCCCTGAGATAGTCAGAGAAGCAAGAGAAAACATAAAAGCGAAATCCGCCATCATAGAAGGTGAGCTGGTGGCCATAAAATCAGTTGAAGACCGACATCCCAGACCCTTCCAGGATCTCTCAAGGAGGATAAAAAGGAGATACAACATCCCAGAGATGGTGAAAAACATTCCTGTGGAGATAAACCTCTTCGACATACTCTACTACGAGGGAGAGAGCAGAATCGGTTACGGATTCATGGATAGACGAGGACTATTAGAGAGAATCGTAGACCAGACAGACTCTTTCAGGCTTGCAGATCAGCTGATAACCGACGACATAAAAAAAGCTGAGGTATTCTATAAAAAAGCCCTCAGCCTCGGACACGAAGGGGTGATGGCTAAAAACCCTGACGCACCCTATCAGCCTGGGAGCAGGGTCGGCTACATGTACAAGATCAAGCCCATCATGGAAACCTTAGACCTTGTCATCGTCGGCGCCACCTGGGGCGAAGGCAGACGAGCACACTGGCTGGGCTCTTACCTGCTCGCAGTCTACGACCCCGACACTGGAGAGTTCTTGGACATCGGCAGAATGGCCACAGGTTTCACGGATGAGCAGCTTAGGGAGATGACAGAACTCCTGAGGGACGACATAACAGAGGAGGTCGGAACGGGGGTAAAACTCAAACCCAAAGTCGTTGTAGAAGCGGCCTTCGAGGAAATCCAGAAGTCTCCCACCTACAGCTCAGGCTACGCTCTCCGCTTTCCCCGCCTTGTGAGAGTACGCCACGACAAAGGCCCGGAAGACGCCGACACCCCACATAGGGTCGAAGAACTCCGTAAAGGGGCTGCTGCCTGAACTCTTTTTAGTATATATCAACACATCAAGATATCTACATGTTAAGATATCACAATCCCAACATAGCGAGATATAGGTATATAACCATCACAACATAAGGGCAGGAACATCCGTTCCCTCCCTTATCAACCCAACCCTCCTGTTGCGTTTTCTTTTGGGATGATAGCACTTTTCTTTTTCCAAAAGAAAAGGGCTATAGGGTGATGGGCCCGCCCGGATTTGAACCGGGGATCTTCGCCACGTCAAGGCGACGTCATAACCAACTAGACTACGGGCCCAAGAAGCTCTTAAAGGATTATTCTTGTTTAAGGTTTAGGTTGATCTTCGACAAGTCGACGAAGCCCAGCACCAGATCTATTATGCTCAATATGCCGACCAATTTCTCGTCTTCGACCACGGCAAGCCTTCTTATGTTGTATTCTATCATCTTTTCGAGGGCTGTTGTTGGGGAGTCTTCTGGTTTAACTGTGAGAAGATCCTTCACCATAACATCCTTCACCTTCGTTGATCTGTCAAAGTAGTCGCTGATTGACATCACAAGAAGAAGATCATATGCGCCTACGATCCCCACCGGTTTCTTTCTGTCAGTGACTATGAGTGAGTGAATCCTGTGCTCGAGCATTTTTTCGGCTGCTGAGACCACAGTATCCTCTGAACCGATTGTTAAAACGTCGGACGACATAAGGTCTTTGACTAAGGGCTCGTGTTCCCGCCTTTTCTTTTCTATCTGCTTCAGTTTTTTTATCAAAAAATCGGTCTTGATTTTCATCCTACGTCAGGTGTTGAATCTCTTCGTTCTACCGTATCCACAGGATGCGCACACTCCTTTTCTCTCGTGGAAGGAGTTTTTACCGCAGCGTCTGCATCTGACGTGAGTGTGTTTTTTGTTTCTTTTACCGAGGCTGGGTGTTCCTTTTGTCATCTTATCAGCATACGAAGAGTATCATGTCTCCGCGCAGGAATATCTTCTTAAGTTTTTTCTCGACTTCGTTGTCCTTGAATTCAGCGTTATCCAGTACAAGGTTGATGTGTATGTCAAAAGCTTTCAGCGTCCCCCTGATCTCCATGCCATTTTTAAGCCTCACCAGTACTTGCTGGTCCATTAGTTCCCCTAAAGCGTCCAGTGGTTTCATATATATCACCTAAGGATATTAATACTATGTAGAGATTATATAAAAATAGGCAGGTAGGATGGACATCATAGCTGAAATAGGGAGAAGGCTTTTAAGAACTAGAACCGGGCTCGAAGAAAACAACCTTGATGCTCTCCTCTTAGGTAATCCGAAGAACGTGCTCTATCTTACTGGAAGGGATGCTGGCAGGGTATTGGTAACTAGAGACCATGCAGTGTTGTGGGTGAAGGAGTTATACCAGGAACTCTATTCAAGGCTTTACTCCCACAGAGACTACGGCTTTGAGGTTCGAGTATATGAGAAAGATGCTGTAAAGGACTTCATCAATAGATCAATGGTAGAGAGGCTTGGAGTTGAAAACATTAGAGTAATGGATTACCGTAAGCTGTCAAGGGAAGTCAACGCCGAGTTGCTTCCATGCGATATCGTTGAAAGACTGCGTTCTGTTAAATCGGACTACGAGATCACCCAGTTGAAGAAGGCTGCGAAGATAGCGAAGAAGGGTATGGAGAAAGCCTATGACATAGTAGACGAAGGCATTAGCGAGGTTGATGCCGTCGCCGCAATAGAGTCAGAAATCAGGGAACTAGGATCTGAGACGCCGCCCTTCGAATCGGGGATGCTTCTCGCATCATCAGGGTCTGGGGCAGACGTACACGCCCTCGCGCAGATGAAAAAAATCCGCTCAGGTTCTCTTGTGGTCGTAGATCTCGGCGGACGGTGGAAAGGCTATCACTCCGATATGACTAGGACTCTTACAGTAGGCAGATTAGGTGGAGAGGGGAAAAAATTGCTTGAGTTCGTGGAAAACCTTGAACTTGAAACGATAGAGAAACTGGAAGTTGGGGTGAAAGCCTCAGAAATCCATGAACTGGTCGAAAAAAAGATCAACGGTGGTGGATACCGGTTCTATCACTCCACAGGACACGGCGTAGGCTTAGAAGTGCATGAGAGACCAAACATCGGATCTGAGTCAGATGATATTTTAGGGGATAACATGGTGTTCACGATAGAGCCTGGAATCTATATCCCCAAAAGATTCGGCATACGGTTTGAGGATACCGTCCTCTTGCGTAAGAAAAAGAAAGAGATACTGACACGGTAAGGTGGCACAGAAGAAAACGAAGAAGAAACAAGCAAAAGAAAAAAGTGATATAGCTTCAGAGCGAGTTGACATCCTCTTCAGGCTGGCTGACGAAGCTGCCTTATCAGGCGACCTTGACGGCGCTGATGAATACATTCAACAGGCTAGGAGGATAGCTATGAAGTCTAACCTGAGGATACTAAAAGAGTGCAAGAGACGATTCTGTAAGTATTGCTACTGCTATCTACTGCCCTCAGTGACATCTCAAGTGAGGTTAAACCCAAGAGAGCACAGGGTGGAAGTGAAATGCCTCAAATGTATGAGGGTGAGCTTTTATCCCTTCGTGCGTGAGGTAAAGGAGAGAAGGAAAAAATGAGGGAAAAAACAAAGACGTTGCAGATAGGGAAAAACGGTGTGACAGAAAGCATGCTGGAGGAGATTAAAACCCAGTTGAAGAAAAACAAAACCATTAAGGTGAGGATTTTAAGGTCGGCGAAGGCAGGAAAAAGCAGCAGGGAAATTGCTGGAGAGGTCGCTGCACATGTTGACGCCTTGTTAGTGGATGTGAGGGGTAATACGTTCATCCTCAAAAAAGGGCAGATATTTTAAGGTAGAGTCCAATAATCATATAGGTGTTGTTCTCTGAAAATGGCTGAACTGCGTAAGTTGGTTCTGGATGTGTTGAAGCCTCACACACCAGATATCGTCACATTCGCGAAGGAGCTGGCTTCTCTGCAAGGAATCGACGGCGTTAACATAAGCGTTTATGAGATAGATAAAGAGGTGGAGAACGTAAAGATAACGATAGTTGGTAAATTCGCTGAAGTGAACCCTATCAGGAACATAATAACGGATGCTGGTGGAACCATACACTCCATAGACGAAGTCGCTGCAGGCAGAGAAGTCGTTGAAGAGGATGTCACACTACATGACAGACGACATTAAGCTGAGGGTTGAAAGATATCTTGAGAAAGCGAAACCATTATTCGAGGATTTAAGTGTCGGATTGCCTGAAAAAATAGATCTCGACAAGGTCTCCTCTGAGTTCTATTCGATGGCTGTCTCCTATTACAAGGATGCAGTGCATTTCTATGAAACAGGTAATTATGTGAATGCCTTAGCCGCCCTCGAGTACGCGGAGGGTTGGATGGATGCGGGTAAGAGGCTTGGGGTCTTCAAGTAGCTACTCCATCGGAGACTCTATACTATCCAATATCTTCGTTATTATGTCGTCGGGTGTTACCCTCATTGAGGAATACTCAGAGTACAGCAAAATCCTGTGTCTGAGGATCGGGTGCGCAAGCCTTCTGACATCGTTGGCTGTGACGTAATCCCTGCCCTCAAGAAAAGCCAGCGTCTTCGCCGCCAACATGAACGCGATGGATGCCCTCGGCCCCGCCCCAGAATGTATCTCCCTGCGGTTCCTCGTCGCCTGAACTATTTTCACAGAGTACTCGAGAACCGAATCCGAGACCTCCACAGTCTCCTCTATCTCCCTCTGGATGATAAGGATCTCTGGCGGATTGAATATCACGGCAGGTTCTTCATAGGATAGCTTGGACTTTGTGATCATTATCTCCTCCTCTTGGGAGGGGTATTCTATAACTGATTTAAATAGGAACCTATCCAGCTGAGCCTCAGGTAATGAAAAGACCCCCTCCTGCTCTATTGGGTTCTGCGTTGCTAAAACGATGAAGGGCTTAGGTAATTTATGGGTTATGCCCCCAAGGGATACTACCTTCTCCTCCATCGCCTCAAGGAGGGCTGCCTGTGTCTTAGGTGGTGACCTGTTTATCTCGTCCATCAAGAGGATGTTTGTGAATATCGGCCCCTTCTGCAAGGTCTGATTGCCGGTCTGCTCGTCTAGGTATATCCCCCCCAGGATGTCCTTGGCTTGGAGATCAGGTGTCCCCTGAACCCTCTTGAATTCACAATCCAATGTCCGGGATATCGTCCGAGATATTAGTGTCTTCCCTGTGCCTGGAACGCTTTCAAGAAGGATGTGGCCCCCACAGAATAAGGCAATTAGCATCTCTTCGATGACCTTGTCGTTGCCGACAACTACCTTATGGACTTCATGGTTTAGTTGAGCGAACAGCTGCTTTATATCCCTGTCCCGCTCCAAGCCCTTGATTTCTACCATATGATATATTTTTCCTGTCTGTTTAAATACTTACAGGGATTAACATCAACCCTGCTTGTTTTTTTTGTCTTTGATGCTGTTCAGTATTTCCCCACTCTCCCCTTGGCTCTTCCTCAGGAAATCCTCATATTCCTTAGTCCATCCCCCCCCAAGAGAGTCTTCTAATATGTTTATTGACTTATCAAGTAGTTCTTTAGCGCTATCATAGTCTTTATCCCCCATTGCCTTCTTCGCCTTAACCCTGAGAGAGAAGGCATTGACGACATTAATCTGGGACCTTATCAGCGACTTGTCTCTTTCACTGGTTGTCTTCCCTACAACCTTATCGTAGTGATCAACTGATTCATCCAGATACTTCTCGGCATTCAGCAGATCGTTAAGGTTCTCATAGCAGTCCGCCACATTAAACTCGGTGTCTGCTATCTGCTTAAGCTGCTCCATGGATAGTTCCCCAACCTTCTTTAATTCATCTACGTATTGTGTGTAGGCTTTTATTGCTTTTTTATAGCATTCTTCCATCTTTGTGGAGTCTACAGACTTCTTTAGCGCGAATTCCTTCAAGCAATTTGCAGCGTTCTTGTAGCCCTCCGCGGCATGGAAGAGGTTATTGTTTTTCAATTGAGTATCAGCGTACTTTTGGTAGGCATTAACGGCATCCTTGTAATTCCTGTAGTCCGCCGTCGGCTTTTCAACGATCTCTATTGATATGTTAGTAGAGGATTTCACGTATTTGTTTCCTCTCGTATCCTGGTACAACACCTCCAGTGGCTTTATCCGGTACTTCTCTTTTTTCTTAGGTGATAACTCAATGAAGCTCTGGACTGACTTCTTCGCAGCAAGCTCCTCTATCATCGGCGGAGATCTTATCACCTTAATCTCCTCCGGAAGGTGAGGTAAGAAGGATATCTTCTTTATAGATTGATTCCCGTGGTTTGTTACGGTCATATTCAATAGGAGTGAGGTGTCAACAAAGGAATACGATGAATGGTCTATGACGAGGCTTATCTCCGGTTTTTCGCCGACTTCCGTAAGCAGTTTCCTTGCCTCCCCAACGTTGTTCTCCAGAAAACGCAGGTATCTCTCATCCCACTCACCTTGAGAAATAGACTCCTCAAATCTCTCTATTGCAGTAGATAAGAGACTGCTCGCAAGGGGGTAATCCCCCCGCTGTATTGCAAGCTTTGCACTAACCATGGACAGAAAAGCCTCGGATAAGATCACCCTCCCTGTGTTGTTCTCGGTCTTGAAGTAACTCAAAGCATCCTCAAAGAATTTTTTGGTGTTAAGCAGATTACCAAGCACTCTGTTAGATTCCGCAATCCCCAGATATGCTTCACCTATGTTGGATACGTCGTCTGCTGTTATCCCCAGTTTCCTTAGTTTCTCCACGTATTTTAGGTATGTCTGATTCGCCTTATTGTATCTGTCCACCATAGGATCCTTCTGCCCCAGTTCAGAATAACTATCTCCAGCCTTCCTGAAGCCTTCTGCGGCATGGAAGAGGTTTCCTCTTTCAAGCTGCTCTTCAGCATAATCCGTAAATTCCCGACCAGCCTGCAGATACTCGTTGATCTCGAAGAAACATTGAGCGCTTTTATTTGGTTTTCCAGCGGTCTTGTATCTCTCAGCTGCTTTTGTGAATGTGTTGAAGAAATCACCTAAGTCTTCCCTTTTTTCGAGGAGCCCCATCTTGAGGTATAGATCAGCTTCTAGGTCGTGCTTCTGCACGCTCTCATATGCTTTTGCGGCTTTTGCATAGAACTCTATGGCTTCGGCGAATTTTCCATCAACCGCATATGAATCCCCGAGTTTAGTATATAGCTCAGCCGCCTTTACATATCCCTTAGAGTAGTCCCTGTTCTTCGGGTCGGCGGAAGCGTATCTGGCATAACTAACGTATGAGTCGGCGGCTTGCTCATAATCACCAAGCATTACATAACACGAGCTGATATTCACATAATTCTCGGCTGCATCTGCAAGATTGCCCAATCTTGAGCTTATGGTGCTGGACTTCTTGTAGTAGTTTATCGCATCCACATATTTTTTCATCTTCTGGTAGCATCTTCCAACATTTTTGAAGGCTTCGGCCGCCAAAGCATCATCGTTGTCCAGACTCGTCTCCCCCGCCTTTATGTAGTATTGAACTGCGTTATCGAGATTACCAGCTTCCTCGTAGTTCTGGGCTACGCCGATATATGTCTTAGCCACGTCCGCATAGCGTTCGATCTCCGTTCCCAGCTCCGCGGCGCTTATATAGTCTTTGACTGCGTCTTCGTGCTTGCCCTGTTTTCTAAGGATGTCTGCTGCGAGGCGATAGTTTCTGCTTGCTGAATTGATATCGCCGATGGTGGAGCTAAGCTGGGCAGCACGAGTATAGGACTCATACGCCGGATCATAGGCGTTAGCCTTCTCATAGAGCTCACCCACCTTGGAGTAAGACGAACTGGCAATGAGGTGGTTTTCCAGTTTGAGGTACATGTCAGCAATCTCTCTGAACACGTCCGCTGATTCCTTGTATAGACCAACTTCCTCGTAGGTCTTGGATGCGAACTCAAAGTATACGTTCGCGCTCGGATACTCTTTCAGCTCCAGATACATCGCTGCCGCCTTTTTATAGTAGCCAGCAGCCTTCGAGAAATCCCTCATCCGCTCCTCCTTCCTGTAATGGCTTACGTTCTTGTGGCAGTCGCCGATCTTTATATAGTATGGAACAAGTTTGAAGTAGTCCTTTACAGTGTACTCTGGTCTCGACTTCATGATCTTAAGCTTGAGTTCCAGGAAGGTTAGATACGCATCCAGGGCATGACCATAGTCATTGATTTTTTCAAAATGCTGGGCCCTCTTAAGCCAGGTCTTCAATTCCATATCATCCTTGGTTTTTTTCATCCAATCAGAAGCCGATCTTTGCTCTGATTTCAGGAGGGATGTGATGGATTTTTTTATAACCTTCTTCATTTTAGTTGCCGTTACCTATTTGAAATTTAAGAAATAAAACCGTTTATCTTATATGTTTCCATCAATCAAGGAGGAAGTAAGGAACTTGCTTGAGAAGGCTGCTAAGGAGCCCGTTTCCATCGACGATGTTGCAGGTTCCCCGGTAGCTGACATCTGCTCACCCATATCATTCCGAATCGCGAAAAAGAAGGGAAAGGATCCAGTACTAATAGCTGAGGAAATAGCTAAGAGGATAAAGCCCACAGGCATAATCAAGGAAGTTAAGGCTGAAAAAGGTTACATCAACTTCTTTCTTGACTACGGGAAGCTGCTCACCCCCTTAACGGAAGTAGTGTCCAGGGGAGCTGACTACGGCAGATTGAAGAGAAGAGATGAAAAAATCGTTTTAGAGCACACATCCATAAACCCCTCCGGCCCAGTCCACATAGGCAGGCTCAGGAACTCGCTCATCGGGGATTCGCTTGCAAGGATTCTGCGGTTTAACGGCTACGAAGTGGAAACCCACTACTACGTGAACGACGTCGGAAAACAGATCGCTATAATCGCTCAAGGCTTCAAAGAAGGCATCAAACCAGATGAGTCAGTGGTAAAGGAATACAAAGAGTACAAAGACAAACCAGACTTTCAGGTGTTCTTCGAATACGTTGCCTCAAACAAACTCTTTGAATCTGATCCAGGATTCGCTGAACGGGTTCAGAAGAACATATGGCTTGCGGAAAACGGAGACCGCGAAGCGCTTAAAGAAATAACCGACGTAGCCAAGAAATGCCTTAAAGGCCAGAAAGAGATCTTCGACAAACTAGACATAGGGTTTGATTTCTTCGACTTCGAGAGCGAATACATAAGAAACAATGAGGTTAAATCCGTCCTTGATTTTCTGAAAAAAAGCGAGTATGTGAGGAAGACGGAAAACGGCCTCGGTCTGGATCTTAGCTGCTTCGGACTGGAAAGGAGGGGGGGTCTTTCTATGCTTGCCAGAAGCGACGGCACATCAGTCTATCTCACAAGGGACATAGCCTACCACCTCAGAAAGATCGAACTAGGGGATAGGCTCATAAACGTGCTCGGAGAAGACCATAAATTCGAGTTCCGGGAACTGAAGACTATTCTGGCAGAGGTCTATGGAATAAAAAAGCCTCTAGGAGTAGTCCACTATTCCTTTGTCAGCTTTGAGGGTCTGGAATTATCCACCAGGAAGGGGCAGACTGCACCCATCGATAAACTCATTGATGAGGCGGTGGAGAAGGCAGAGAATGAGATAACAAAGAGGGATATTGCGAGCAAAAATGTCGCCCCAGTAATCGGCATCGGCGCGATAAAGTATCACATACTCAAGACTTCTCCGCTTAAGCAGATACTCTTTGATTGGGATGAAGCCCTCAGCTTTGAAGGAGAAGCATCTCCATATGTACAATATGCTCACGCCCGCTGTTGCAGCATCTTAAGGAAGTCAAAAACCGCCCCAGACCAGATCAATTTAAGTGACGACAGCCTCACAAAGGATGAAGAACAGCTGATCCTGAAGATAGCGAAATTCCCTGAAATTGTTGAATCCGCTGGAAGAGAGCTGAAGCCCAACATAATCGCAACCTATCTCTTTGAATTAGCCTCCTTGTTCAGCAGATTCTATAAGGAATGCCCTGTATTATCTGAGATGGAAAAGATCAGGGATAGGCGTCTTCTCTTGGTGGATTCAACAAGACAGACTTTGAAGAATGGTCTGTATCTTCTTGGGATAGACGCCCCCGACAGGATGTAGTCACAGCGTTCTCTGTTCCCCCAGAATAGATTCTAGGCTCAGATGTTTGTCGTTCGCCGTGACATTGTATTTTTTCTCCCTTAGGAGTTTTTTTATGTTGAAGAACATGGGCTTCTTTTTGGGGAACTTAACTGCAAGATACGCCTCTGCATTGGATATTTCCATAAACCTCTTCAATTTAAGAACTGCCTCCTCCAGGTACGCTTTTTCCCTCCTCGTCGTCTTACACTCTACTGCAATGATCTTCCCTTCTCTGACACCGATGACGTCAGGCACCGGCTGACCTACTGAGCCGCTGCCTGCCGCCCTCAACGCCGCCCAACCATGACTCCAGAACTCATTCACAACATCCCTCTCAAACCGAGCACCCTTCTGGTAATTCGTCATCCTGGTTTTTCTCCTCTTTAGAAAGATACTAAATAGATTTATAAATATCTTAACTAAAATATTATTGTCGTATAATGAACCCGAAGACAACAACATTGTTGGCTTTATTCTTATTATTGGCTGTATCATTCGCAGCCTACATCCTAGTGAAGCCCGGAGAGACCTCGACCACTACTACATCTACAACTTCCTCTACCTCGACCACCACCACTACTCAGCCCTTTGCCGGAGCAGGTTGCCAGCTCATCGCCAGAGACTGCGTAGATGAAGCCTGCCCCTACTTTGACCTATGCGATGAGGGAGACTTCACTGAATGCTGGGTCTACGACTGCCAGATAGAATACATGGTGAACATCACCAGAGCAGACGGCAGAAAAATAATCAAGACCTCACCCAAAAGCAAGACAACCTACTCCAACACGCAACTGGAGGAGATCAAGAAGAGATGCTCAGGCAAGGTGGAGATCATAGAACAAGAATGCGTGAACAACAAACTACAACTGCAGGTAAGAGTCGAAACCGACGGAGTGTGTGGAATACAAGCCTTCATAGCAGATGCAGGAGGAGGATACCAGACACTCAACTTCAAGAAAACAAACAACACATACAACCTAACCCTAAACCACTGCCCACAAGAATACAAAATAACCGCCATAACAGAAGGAGGAATAACAATAAAATGACGACAAAGACCTCACTAATGATGTTAATTTTCATTCTAACACTATCCATTGGGGTTGTGAACGCCCAATGCATAGTCGGAAGCGTCGACACCCCCGGATTTGCTCATGATGTCTTCGTGGTGGGAGACATCGCATACGTAGCAGACTATTCTAACGGATTGCAGATAATAAACGTATCCGACCCAACAGACCCACAGATCATCTCCGAATTTAGTGGACCGACTTCAGCTCTCGGTGTTTTCGTCAAAGACGACATCGCATACGTAGCAGACGATTGGCAGCAAACAGTATATATAATAAACGTAGCCAACCCAGGAAGCCCAGGCCTCTACAACGCCTATTATACAGGAGGTTATCCCCTAGATGTTTTCGTCAAAGACAACATCGCTTACATAGCAGACGGTCCTGGCGGCTTAAAGATAATAGGTGTATCCAACCCATGGAGCCCAAACCCCCTTGCAACATATACGCCAAGTGGTACCTTTAATAGTGCTTCTGGTGTTTTCGTCAAAGACAACACCGCCTACCTAGCATACCACTATCTCTCCATTGCAGGTTACCCCTCAGGTGGATTAGATTTGGTAAACGTAGCCAACCCAGGAGCCCCAGGCTTTATGGGAGCCTATACAAGCATAGGTCA
The DNA here is from genome assembly GCA_016931955.1 of Candidatus Altarchaeota archaeon. GTDB lineage: Archaea > Altiarchaeota > Altiarchaeia > IMC4 > QMZM01 > JAUWTD01. The sequence continues at coordinate 25,515 of JAFGDV010000044.1, forward strand.
TAATCTTATTACACCCATGAGGGTTTTTGTCAAAGATAATGTCGCCTATTTAACAGATTCTGCACAGGACTTAGCGATAATAGAAAATCCAGGACCAGGCGGCGTTCTACACTCTGGCTTATACACCAACTGGCAACTTTTCGTCTCAGGAGACTACCTATTCTTACCACAAACTTCAGAATCAAACTTAAAGATAGTAGACGTATCCACTCCAACAAGCCCAACAACCATTGTGGATTTTCCCATAAATAGCCCAATAGATGTTTTCGTTCAAGGAGACTACGCCTACGTAGCAGCCCTGGGTGACGGTTTAAAGATAATAAACCTAAAGTGTGCAATCCCCATAACGGATCCATGCTATGCCTTCATCATTCCAATGCAAGGTGGTGTATTTGGGGGTTTGTCGGGGGCGGATGATATTTGCAAAAACGCTGCTGAAGATGCTGACTGGCCTTCTTCTGCGACATGGCATGCCTGGCTGAGCAACTCGATTACGGATGCGGCAGACCGGATACCGCACAGCACAGGAGGATATTATCTGCCGGATGGGACAACGATAGCAGATAACTGGAACGACCTCACAGACGGAGACATAGACCACGAAATAGACCAGAACATGGAGGGTAATCTCGTGGATACTAGCGAATATGGGTGGCTTGCTGGCGTTTATACTGGAACAAAATCGGATGGCACATATTATGGATACGACTGTGATGACTGGACCAATCCTTGGGGTGTGACAATTATGGGGTATATTACCTACACAGATCAAAGATGGACAGACATTTCTTCTTTTATTCCTCTTGTTACATGTGAATTTGAGTATGGCATCTACTGCTTCAGCTGTAATGCGAACCCTCCGCCTCACGTCGAAGTCGAAGTCGAAGCAGACGGCGAAACCTACACCGGAGGAATAACAATCCCAGAAACCATCGGACCAGTAAC